>ONIF01000053.1 GCA_900317795.1 uncultured Eubacteriales bacterium
GGCAAAAATGAATTTTTTAGCCTGTTTGAGTTTTTCAAGCATGACCTTGTGCATTTCCTCACCGAGAGAAAAATATTTTGCATTTTCGTTTCTGACAAGGGGAAAGCCTGTTTCTCTTTGGGTACGTTTCAGGATAGCGGCAAGGTGAGAATTGTCGGCAGCAACTTTTTCAAATATATCTTCCGAGTTGACATCTTTGTAAACTTTTATTTCACCTTCGGAACGGTCAAGTTTTTTACGGATAGGCTTGGCACTTCTCTGATTGCCGTAACATGAATAGAGGAATGTACCGGGGAGGGGAAAGGCAAGTATAAGTATAAGCCAAGAGGAATGTACCGGGGAGGGGAAAGGCAAGTATAAGTATAAGCCAAAGGACTTTATAGCTGCCCTCATCACGCTTTGTGACGATATACAGAACGAATACAAACGAATAAACAGCAACAAGAAAATCAACGATTTCTGCAATATCGTCCCACATAACAGCAAGGAGTATCATCCACCAGAATTGGAGGAGTATGGCAGGAATGGCAATTAAAATTCTCGTCAAGACTTTCATAAAAATTTCACTTCCTTAAAAATATGTTGAGAACAGATATATAAGTCTGTTCTCAACGTAATTTTTTATACTTTTTGAGGTTCGGGATAGTCAATGCCGAAAGTTTCGACTGTGACGGACTGCATGATTTGAGGGTCAAGAGGTCTGTCGGAGAAATCGGTGTCTGTTTCGGCAATTTTATTGACAACGTCCATACCGTCAATGACTTTACCGAAAGCGGCATACTGACCGTCAAGGTGAGGAGCATTTTTATGCATAATAAAGAACTGAGAGCCTGCGGAATCGGGTATCATTGTGCGAGCCATAGAAAGAACACCCTCTGTATGTTTGAGGTCATTTTTAAAGCCGTTCATAGAGAACTCACCCTTGATGTGATAACCGGGACCGCCCGTGCCTGTACCGTTAGGGCAGCCGCCCTGTAACATAAAGTTGTAGATAACTCTGTGAAAAGAAAGTCCGTTATAGAAGCCTTTTTTGATAAGGCTGATAAAGTTGTTGACGGTATTGGGAGCAATATCGGGATAAAGTTCCGCTTTGATAATGTCGCTGTTCTGCATGGTAATGGTAACGATAGGATTTTGTGCCATAGTAAAAATTTCCTTTCTGTATAGAGTGGAGTGTTGAGAGTGGAGAGCGGAGTTTGCGATATGCTCTGTTGTACTCTCAATATCCACTTTTTAAATAAAATTTTTGTGCAGAGCATAGAGTTTGAGTGTACGATAACTCCACTCTCCACTCTCCACTCTCCACTCTCCACTCTTCACTCTCCACACTTTTTAAAGAGTTTTGGCAAGGTCTTTGAGATAAGCCTTGAAAGGTTCGGCAAGAATGGGATTTTTGAGGGCAATTTCAACGGTAGCCTGAAGAATGCCGAATTTATCGCCCATATCATAACGCTTGCCTGTATAGTCAACGCCTGTCATGCCGACAGTCTGAGCAAGAGCTTTCATAGCGTCTGTAAGCTGGATTTCACCGCCTGCACCGGGAGGAGTATTGTCGAGAATATCGAATATATCGGGAGTAAGAACGCATCTGCCGAGAATGGAGTAGAGGGAAAGAACAGCTTCGGGAGTTTTGGGTTTTTCAATCATATCCGTACAGTTGTAGATGTTATCTTCAAGCTTTTCGACTTTGAGGGAGCTGTATTTAAAAATTTCGTTTTCGGGTACGGCTTTAATGCCTACAACAGATTTGCCGTATTTTTCATAGGCTCTGATAAGCTGACCGCAGGCGGGGTCGTCACCGATGATTACATCATCACCGTAGAGAACGGCAAAAGGCTCATTTCCGACAAAGGACTTTGCACAATTTACGGCATGACCAAGACCTTTTGTTTCTTTCTGACGGATAAAGCAGATATTTGCGAGCTTTGATATTGAAACGACTTCATTATATATATCTTGTTTACCGGAGGCGAGAAGTCTTTCTTCAAGTTCGGGCGAGCGGTCAAAATGGTCTTCAATAATGCCTTTGCCCCTGTTGGTGATAATGAGAATGTCGGTAATACCCGAATTGACAGCTTCTTCAACGATATACTGTATAGCAGGCTTGTCAACAATAGGGAGCATTTCTTTGGGCATTGACTTTGTAGCAGGAAGAACTCTTGTTCCCAGACCGGCGGCAGGGATAACGGCTTTTGTAACTTTCATAAAAAAACTCCTTTAAAATTTATTTTATAGCAGAGAAAAAGCGAAAGTTGCTATCAAATAGCATACCATAATGGACCATGCGAGAGGTGTATTGACACCGCCCTTTTCGGAAATTTCTTTTACCGCATTTTCACCGCTGTTATTTTTTTTGATAGAGGAAATTTTGCCGATACAGTGTTTGAAGTAACTCCTGTTTGCAGCGAAACCGCACACAAGCTGTAAGATGAATGTAAGTATGCTTATCATATAAGGTGTCATCATAAGCAGGAGTTCATCAGAGGAATTGTGTGAGAAAGCCCAGGAGAATATATCTTCATATCCGGGATAAGATATTCCCGAAGCGGAAACGGCACTGTAAACTTCTTTCCAGAGGTCAGCGGCAAACCATGCTGTAACCAAATATCGTACAATTACCATTAGAAAGTACAGTATGGAGATGATAGCACCTGTTACATATTGTTTTCTGTAAAGATACCAACCGCCAGTAAAGAAGAATGCAGCAAAGTTAAATTTGCTTTTATTTTCAGATTTTATTTTTTTAAAAACGGGCATATAGTAAGGTGTATTGGCTCTGACGAATTTTGCAAGTTCAGCTCCGTTTACTCCGTTGAAATCTTCATTTTTAGCAACGCCGCCCATAGGGTCTATTAAAAATATGAAAGGGTTTCCGCCGTAAGTGAAATTGAAGTCATTTTCTGAATGTTTGTCATTATCATCATCTTCATCATCATCTTCGGCACGCATAAATTCTTTCAATCGGTCATATGGAGTTTTTGCAGACTGTTCTGATGAGTCATAGAGTATCTGTCCACATTTACGGCATATAAGAGTATCTTTTGGATTTTCCTCACCGCAGAGAGGGCAAATGATATTTGATTTTTCAGTATCATCTGAAATTTTTTCATCTGGGGTACTGTCATAAACTTCACGCCAACTTTTTTTGGATTTGTGGAGGTCGGGAAAGATACATTTTCCGTTTTTGTCATAGCATTCCCTATGATACGGTGCACCGCACTTCGGACATACAACTATATCATCATCTTTATTAAATTTTTCCGAGCATACAGGGCATTCTTTTTCCAAAAAATCCATATTTCACTCTCCGTTTCTTTATAAGATTTGCACACATATATTATACTACATTGTTTACAAATTAGCAAGGATATTTTTAAATAAGAAGAAATCAATAATTGCCGTCATTACATTCAAGTTCGACGAAATCCACACCGAATTCAAGAGAATTTCCCTGTTGAGCGGCATAAATATCGGGGTAACGTGTATTTTGATAAACATGGTCATAGTTTGTGGAAGCTTGAACAACACCGCCATTTGCGTTGTAAGTATTTACTTCATTTATCATTTCGGAATAGCGGTTTGCGGTTCTGTTGTGGGAGGCTGCATTGTCTGCAAACATCTGATGTTGAATATTGGAGGTATATGCATTGGTGTCGGCAATTATTTTTGACTGACGGTCAAGAGAAGCTGCTTGATTGCCTGCAATGTTCATTTGCACGTTTGCGGCAAGAGAGAGGGCATTTGCACGAGCCTGCTGCATACCGGGCAGATAGTCAAGAGTTTTGATAATATGTTGAAGTTCACTGTAAGCGTAGTCAAATTTAGAGGCAACGGCAAGGAGTGTAAATTCATATTGAGTGTCCCAGAAAAATTCCTGTATTTGACGGTTTACCATTTGAGGTACCATGCGTACACCGAATACACTGGGGGCAGGCTGCATTTGAAGCGAAGATACATTTGATATTTTTGAAAGCTGTATGACACGTGTTTCCGCATATATTTTTAAATTGCTGCCGTTGGGGGAAGTACCGCTGTAAGTTTTTCCAACCCAGTCGGCTTGTGCATTCATAAAGCCTTTTGAAAGGAAATTTTGTATAATAGTTTCTTGTCTTTGAAGTTCGGCATTATCGGGATTTTTTTGATTGATAACAGAAAGACTGTTCAAATTACAGCTTTGTGCGAGTGCATTGCAATATTCGCTTGCGTTCATGAAAGATTTAAGGCGGAGGAATGACGGACTTCTTGAAACGGTCATATCTTCCAGACGGTTTTGGAGGTGTGCGGTTTGGGGAGTAAAGTCGATATGCTTATAAAAACTCTCACCCGTAAAGACGATTTTCGCAGAGCGGTCGGGCGACAGGAAAGCGACAGATATAACGATAGGATTGCTTACCATGTCGAAGCGGTCTGACACTGTACGGCATTGATAACTCCAATTTTGAGGGATATATGTTTTGATAAGGGGCATATTTGCGATAATACTTTCATTGGGAACGGTGAGATAATCTGTTTGTCCTCTGCCGACAGACGGCATTAAGACGGGTTTGGAAGTTTGTCTCATCCTGTATTTTGTACCGCAGTTTTGGCATTGTGAAATAGAGTTTGTTTCATTCCAGATGAAAATGGAATTGCATTTGGGACATCTTATTTTTTTTGCCATGAAATAGCCCTCCTTACAAAAAGTTATAAAAAATGCGTCTTACACGCAGTAAGACGCAACATGAGTGCGGATAACAGGACTTGAACCTGCATGAAATTGCTTTCACATGGACCTGAACCATGCGCGTCTGCCAATTCCGCCATATCCGCAAGTACTTAGTAAGTATAGCATAATAATTATGATTTGTCAAGCGGAATTTTTTGCAATAAAAGTTATTTTGAAATCAACAAAAAAATGTATAAAATGTCAAAAATAGTGGATAATATTTCTTGGAAGGAATTTTAAATATAAAAAGTTGTGTTATAATTGCATAAGAATTTTTTATGAAAAGGATGTAATTCAATGACGTTTGACGAAGCATACGGTATGGTTGAAAGAAAATTTTATGAAGCGGACTTGTCGAGGATAGACAAGGATTTTGCAGCGGAATTTTGCCTGACCGATGAGCAGGAGCATTATGCTTATGCGGCTTATATAAAGGGAAAAAAGATTCTTGAAAAGAGAAAGCCCGAAAAGGCTGACATTTCCGTAAGAATGTCGCTTGACACGGTGGAGCAGCTTTTGAATAAGCAGATTGACCCATTCAAAGCGTTCACAACAGGCAAAGTGAAAGCAAAGGGAAATATATTTCTTGCATTGAATTTGTATAAGAAATTCAAGGGGAATTGATTTTAAATTTATATAATTTTGGAGATGAGGAAATGGCACAGTTTTCAATGGACGAATTTTATCGTGGAGAGTGTACGAATGCCTATGAGTATTTTGGAGCACACCCGGTAAAAGAAGATGATGATGCAGGTATATTGTTCAGAGTATATGCACCAGCGGCATGGCAGATTGAGCTTATAGGAGATTTCAACGGCTGGAACGGCTGGAATCATAAGATGAACAAGGTCAACGGCACTGTATATGAATTATATGTTGATGAAGCAAGGGTAGGACAGCGTTACAAATTCAGGGTATATCAGCAGGGCGGAAATGTAGTTGACAAAGCCGACCCGTATGCATTCCATAGTGAACTCAGACCCGACACAGCGTCAATTATAACGAGAATAATAAAGAAATTCAATGATGACGAGTGGATGAAGAACCGTTCCAAGTGCTATGACAAGCCCATGAATATATATGAAATGCACATGGGCTCATGGATAAGACCTTTTGGAAAGACTGCTTCAGACGGTGCGGAACAGTGGTTTCACTATGACAGAGTGGGAGAGGATCTTGTTAATTATCTGAAAGACAATAATTACACTCATGTAGAGGTAATGCCTTTGGCAGAGTATCCCTTTGACGGTTCATGGGGCTATCAGGTAGCACAGTATTACAGTGCAACATCAAGATATGGTACACCTGCTGAGTTGATGAGATTTGTAGATTTATGCCATCAGAATAATATAGGTGTTATCATAGATTTTGCGTTTGTGCATTTTGTAAAGGATAATTACTCACTCGGAAACTTTGACGGCACATCATTATACGAATATCCACCGTCAGATGTCAATCAGAGTCAGTGGGGTTCATATAACTTCAATCTTGCAAAGTATGATGTAAGAAGTTATCTTTTGTCGTGTGCGGCATTCTGGCTTGACACATACCATTTTGACGGTATCAGAATGGACGCAATCAATAACGGCATATATTGGATGGGCGATAAAAACAGAGGTGTCAATGACCGTTCTGTTGAGTTCTTCAAGAAGATGAATCAAAAGCTTAATCAGCAGTTCAATAATATAGTTCTTATTGCAGAGGATTCTTCGGATTATCCGGGAGTAACAAGACCTGTTGAAGAGGGCGGACTTGGATTTGACTATAAGTGGGATATGGGCTGGATGAATGACACGCTGAAATATTTCAAGCTTGACCCGCTTTGGAGAAAGGGCAGTCATAATCAAATCAACTGGTCAATGGCATATTTCTATTTTGAGAGATTTATATTACCGTTGTCACATGATGAAGTTGTACATGGAAAGGCAACTATTGTACAGAAGATGTTTGGCGGAGATTATTATAATAAGTTTGCACAGGCAAGACTGCTTTATGCATACATGATGACGCACCCCGGAAAGAAATTGAATTTCATGGGAAATGAGTTGGGAATGTTCAGAGAGTGGGACGAAACAAGAGAAATGGATTGGTTCTTGATAAAAGAATATCCCATGCACGAGCAGTTCCATAATTATTTCAGAGATTTGTGTGGATTGATTACAAAGAATTCCGCATTCTATGAAAGAGATTATAAGCCCGACGGATTTTTGTGGATAGACGCAGACAATGCCAATGACAATATGTTTGCCTATTTCCGCATATCCGACACGCAGAAATATGCAATATTCTTAAATATGTCGCCTGTCAGAAGGGACAATTACAGAGTAGGCATGAATTATCCGTGTACGATAACGGAAGTTTTGAACAGTGACAGTGAATGTTATGGCGGAAGCGGTGCAGTAAATCCCAATCCGATAAAATCCGAGCCGATATGTCACAATCAGTGGTATCATTCTTTGGAGATAACATTGCCGCCCTTTGGAGCAGCGATATTTGAAGTAAAAGAGGAGATACCCAAGACAGAAGAAGAAATTGAAGCAGAGGCTGCTGCTGAAAAGGCAGAAGAAAAGCCTGCAAAAAAGAGTGCAAAGAAATCAAGCAAAACTTCAAAAGCGAAGAAAGCTGATGAATAAATAATAAGAGCCTGTATCGTTAAGCGGTACAGGCTTTGTTGATAGGCAGGTGAAGTAAAAATGCAGTCTGTATGGAATCCATGGCACGGCTGTAAAAAAGTGAGTGCAGGGTGTCAAAATTGCTATGTGTATAGAATGGACAGTGTATTTGGCAAGGATAGCAGTATAGTTGAAAAGACAAAAGCCTTTGACTATCCTGTAAGGAAGAATAAATATGGTGAATATAAAGTAAATAGTTCGGACAGTCCGATTTATGTGTGTTTAAGTTCGGATTTTTTCATAGAAGATGCAGATGAATGGCGTGGAGAGATATGGGAGATGATAAAAGCAAGAAGTGAAATTGATTTTAGGATAATAACGAAGCGTATAGAAAGATTTCGTGAATGCATACCGAAAGATTGGGGAGAGGGCTATGAAAATGTAACCGTAATATGCACTTGTGAAAATCAGAAAATGGCGGATAAAAGACTGCCGATATTTCTTGAAATGCCGATAAGGCATAGGGAGATAATCCATGAGCCGATGCTTGAAAGTATAGATATTTCACAATATCTAAAAAGCGGAAAGATAGAGAAAGTAAGTTGCGGAGGGGAGTCGGGAGAAAATGCCCGTATATGTAAATATGAATGGGTAGTAAATACAAGAAATCAGTGTGTATCAAATAATGTGTCATTTGTATTCAGGCAAACGGGTGCTAATTTTGTGAAAAATGAGAAATTATATCATATTCCTAGAGAAAAACAAATTTCACAAGCTGAAAAGGCAGGTATCAATTTTAAAGCTTTGTATAACTCCGAGTGCAAAAAAAAGAAATCAAAGACAGAGCAGTATTATGAATCGGAGGATTACAAATTAGATAATCCGTTTAACAGCATACTTTTGCAGTTGTCAAAATCGCCTTTGCATAGTGATATATCATTAAGCCGTAAAGACAGGGTGTATTATCTTTCACACAGCATAGAGGAAATTCAAAAAGAAACGGAAGAAGTGATAAAAGAAAGTCTGTATCATATCATACCAAAGGATAAAGATAAGCATACAAGGGAGTGGGGGAAGCCTGTATATGTCGCACAGAGGGCAACGGGGTGTTGTTGTAGAAACTGTCTTTATGAGTGGCATAATATTCCGACAAACAGGAGGCTTTCGGAAAATGAAATGATATATATAAGAGATTTGCTTATGGAGTGGATGAAAAGGGATATGAAATATTCATAATATCCAAAAATTCGCATAGATATTCACAGAGGTGATGAAGTGAATGTTTGCATTTTTGGGAGAGCTGTTAAGTAAAATATCGCTGTTATTCATACTTCATGTAACGGGCGGAGGGGCATTTCCAAGACCTTTATCGGAGAAAGAGGAAGAGAAATATTTAGAGCTTGCAAAGAATGGGGATATAGGTGCAAGGAATATTCTTGTAGAGCATAATTTGAGATTGGTAGCACATATAGTGAAGAAATACTATGGAACGGGTGTGGAACAGGAAGATTTGGTATCTATCGGCACGATAGGTCTTATAAAGGCGATAAATACATTTAAAGCGGATAAGAACATAAAGTTGTCAAGTTATGCGTCGAGGTGTATAGAGAATGAGATATTGATGTATTTTAGAGGAGTGAAGAAAAATTCTCTTGATGTTTCGATAAATGAGGAGATAGACTCCGATTCTGACGGAAATGCATTGACGCTCATGGATATAATGGCAGTAGATGACAGTATAGTTGAAGATTTGGATATGAAGATAAAGATTGAAAACTTACCCAAGTATATAAATGAAAGTCTTACACCGAGGGAGAAACTGATAATAAAATTGAGATACGGACTTGACGGCAGAGAGCCTGTTGCCCAGAGAGAAGCAGCAAAAATGCTGAAAATATCCCGTTCATACGTTTCGAGAATAGAGAAAAAGGCATTGGAGAAGTTAAAAAAGCGATATGAAAGGGGTTAAATTTTTTTGATGATAAAAGTTGTGATACCTTGATTAAGTCCTAAAATTTTTCTTTCAATTTTGGAGTTGGAGTATTTTCTGACCATATCACGCAGGGCAGTCCCTTGATGATAGCCGTGAATGATATTGATTTCACGGACATCGGGCGGCAGATTTTTCAAAGTGCTTGTAATCAATTTTCTTGCACTTTCAACAGTATGGTTATGTATATCCAAGTCGAGAAAATATGACATAAAAAAATCACCCCTTATTTTAGAGTGGAGTTTTGGGAGTGGAGAGTGGAGCAGTTGATATTCTCCATTTTTTCTCTCTGAACTCCGCTTTTTTGTTTCGATAAAAATTTGTGTTGTTTCGATAAAAATTTGTGTCAGAGGGGAGGAAAGTTTGAGTTTGAAACAGCTCCACTCTCAACTCTCCACTCTCCACACTCATTTAACGCTGTGTAAGCCGTGCAGGTCGGAAATTTTGATACAGCCAGTTGTACAGTTTTCGGCACAAATGCCGAAGTTTGGACAATCGGGGCATTTTTTATAATCTATCACAGCGACATTGTCAATAACCTTTATAGCATTGAGGGGGCATACACGTTCACACTTTTTGCAGCCTATACAGCCGTTGAAGCAATATTTTCTTGTAACAGCACCTTTATCATGGTTGCTGCACGTTACAACGACATTTTTCGTATCTGTAACAAGAGATATAAGACCGTTTGGACAGGTTCTTGTGCAAAGACCACAGCCCACGCAGTCAACGGGATTGATAACAGCGGCATTTGCGATTACGGATATAGCATTTTGGGGACAGGCGTTTGCACAGTCCCCTAAGCCCATACAGCCGTAAGTACAAGAGCCTTTACCGCCATAAAGGAGTTTTGCAGCGGCACAGCTTTCAATTCCTTGATAGATATATTTATCTTGTGTATGAGTACAGTCGCCCGAGCAATGAACAACTGCAATTTGTTCGGCAACGTCTGCAAATTCCACACCGAGAATTTCACTTAGCTGTTTAGCAACGTTGTCGGCACCCGGAATGCAGAGATTGATGGGGGTATCGGGATTGTCACAAAGTGCTTTTGCATAGCCGTCACAGCCCGCAAAACCACACGCACCGCAATTTGCACCGGGCAGGCATTGACGAATGACAGGAAATTTTTCATTTTCTTCCACAGCCATAAGTTTAGAGGCAACGACAAGCACAGCGGCACATATTATGCCGACTATGACAACGGGAATGACAGCCATAATAATTTCAGTCATATTCTATCCCCCTTATGCAAACAGGTTTTCAATCACTCCGCCAAAACCCATAAAGGAAAGGGAAGTGATAGCGGCAGCAATGAGAGTGATAGGCAAGCCTTTGAAGCTTTCGGGAATATCGCTGCCTTCTATTGTAGAGCGTACACCGGAGAACATGACCATAGCGAGAAAAAATCCCAGACCGCTGCCGAGAGCATTGACCATAGCTTCTGCAAAGTTATAGCCCTCATCTATATTGAGAATGGTTACGCCAAGCACAGCACAGTTAGTTGTAATTAGCGGAAGATACACACCAAGAGATTTATGCAGAGAGGGAATGTATTTTTTAAGGACTATTTCGACAAGCTGAACAAGTGCGGCAATAACGAGAATAAAGACGATAGTTTGCAGATAGACGAGGTTATTTGGTTCAAGGAGATATTTTTGTATAGGGAAAGTAACAGCGGTTGCCATAAGCATGACAAAAATAACAGCGAGGCTCATACCCGTTGCAGAGTCGAGTTTTTTGGAAACACCCAAAAAGGGACATATACCGAGAAAT
Source organism: uncultured Eubacteriales bacterium (assembly GCA_900317795.1). Taxonomy (GTDB): domain Bacteria; phylum Bacillota; class Clostridia; order Oscillospirales; family Acutalibacteraceae; genus UBA1213. Next base: position 11,084 of record ONIF01000053.1, read on the forward strand.
CTTGAAAGGACATAGTTGTTTATGAAAACTGCCGAAAGCAGAATGATAATAAATTTAGTCATTTTTTGGCAGCCTCCTCTTTCAGTTTGCCGCAGGCTTCGGCTTGGGGACAGTTATCACAGCCGAATTCTTTTTTATGCGGTTTATTCTTTGAGAATTTATTGACAGCAGCGATAAGCAGACCGAATACAAGGAAACCTCCGGGAGCCATTGTAAGAATAGAGATGTGATGATTGGAGAGGATAGGGAGGGGATAGCCTGCAAAAGTGCCGTTACCGAAGATTTCTCTTATAGAAGCCATGAGAAAAAGTGCAAGGGTAAATCCCACGCCCATTCCGAAGCCGTCTATTGCAGAGGCGAGGACTTTATTTTTGCTTGCAAACATTTCCGCACGACCGAGAATAATGCAGTTTACGACGATAAGAGGGAGATAAATTCCAAGAGCCTCATCAAGAGCGGGAGCAAAGGCTTTTACAAGCATTTGCACCATAGTGACAAGACCGGCTATCAGAACGATATAGCATGGAATTCTGACTTTATCGGGGATAACTTTTCTTAAAGCGGATATTACGATGTTGGAAAAGATAAGTACAATCGTTGCGGCAGCTCCCATGCCGAGAGCGTTTATAATGCTTGTAGAGGTGGCAAGAGTGGGGCAAGTGCCGAGAACAAGCACTAAAACGGGATTTTCTTTGATAATGCCTTTTGTAAAGTTGTTAAGTGCTTTCATGGATTTGCCTCCTTTGCTTTTTGGAATGCGTCAAATGCAAGTCCGACAGCCTTTCTATAAGCCTTTGATGAGATAGTTGCACCCGAAACGGTATCCACATCGGTGTAATTTTCGGCAGTTTTACCCGAATACTTTTGATTGTAGGCGGATTTGTTGTCAGCAACTTTCGAGCCGATACCGCTTGTTTCGTTGTGGGAAAGGGTTTTGACCTTTTCAAGAGAGCCGTCGGAACGTATTCCGCAGATGATTTTGATATTACCGCCATAGCCTTTTGCCTGTGACATAATGACGTAGCCCGAATGATTGTCGCCCTTGAAGATGTCGGTAACACCGTCAGGCAGGGGAATATCCAATTTTTCAAAGGATTTGGCTTCATTGAGGACTTCGGAACGGGAGAGAGCGGCATTTTTTTCTTCGGCAGCTTTTATGATAGGAGCTGTAATGCTGTTGACACAGGCAAGTATGGTTGTAACGACAAGGCATATAGAGGCTAAAACAATGATAGGTTTGATAATGTCTTTCAAGATTTTGCACCTCCGCCTGCACCGAGTGGTTTTTGTCTTGTAAGTTTTGATATGTATGGAGTAAGGATATTCATAAGAAGAATTGAATAGGAAACGCCTTCGGGCAGGCTTCCCCAGAAACGTATAAGAATGGTAACAAGACCGCAGCCAATTCCAAAAATAATTTTTCCCCATTTGGTAGAGGGAGAGGTTGCATAATCGGTAGCCATGAAGAATGCACCAAGCATAAGACCGCCCGAAAGTATCTGATAGAGAGGGTCTTTTCCGCACACGAGTGACATGAAAGCGACAGTACCTATAAAGGCTGCGGGGATATGCCAAGTAATGACTTTTCGTATAAGCAGGTAAATTCCGCCAAGTATCAGAGCCAAAGAGCAGGTTTCACCGATACAGCCGCCATGATTTCCGAGAAACAGGGATATGTAAGAGGGGAGATTTTCAAGACCTTTTGCAGCGGCAGCAAGGGGAGTTGCTCCCGATATAGCGTCAACGGAATTTTGAGGAAATTGCCACTTTGTCATGGTATCGGAAAAGGCTATCAACATCATAATTCTTGCGGTAATGGCAGGGTTGGCAAAATTCTGACCAATGCCACCGAAAAGCTGTTTTACAACGATAATGGCGGTTACGCTTCCCAGAACGGCTTGCCATAGGGGAATGGTAACAGGCAGGTTGAATGCAAGTAAAATGCCTGTAACAACAGCAGAGAGGTCGGAAATGGTAATTGTTTTTTTGCATAGTTTTTCAAAGAAAAATTCCGCAAGCACGCATGAAGCCGAGCAAACGCCTGCAACCAAAAGTGAACGCCAGCCGAAAATGATAAACGAGGCAATAAGGGCAGGCAGGAGAGCTATGATAACATCAAGCATGATATTTTTGGTAGTACGTTTCCCCGAAAAGTGAGGAGAAACCGATACTGTAAGTTGTTCCATTTAATCAAACTCCTTTTTTGGAATTGAGATATTCACGCAGTTTTATTTTGGCAAGTTTGTTTGTCTGCACGAGAGGTCTGTTGGCAGGACAGACGTAAGAACAGCAGCCGCATTCCATGCACATATCGACACAAAGTTTTTGCAGTTCTTCGGCATTGCCGATTTTGTAGGCGAGTGCAATAGAGCGGGGGTCAAGCATGAAAGGACAATGTGAAAGACACGCACCGCAGTTGATACAGGCAGTTGTTTCGGGCAGTTGAGCTTCTTTTTTATCCATGAAAATGACAGCGTTGGTATTTTTGAGAACAGGTTCATTCATGGAGGGGACTGCAATTCCCATCATAGGACCACCGTAAATGATTTTGGCAGGTTCGTATTTAAGACCGCCTGCACTTTCAATAAGGTCTTTTATGTGAGTGCCGATAGGAGCAATGACATTTTTAGGTTCTTTTACGGCAGAGCCGTCAATAGTTATGCACTTTTCAATGAGAGGAATACCTGTTTCAAGGTATTCTCCGATAAAAGCGAGGGTTGTTATGTTAATGACGACAGCCCCGACATCAATAGGCAGGCGACCTTTTGGAATAATTTTCTTCATTGTATTGAAAACAAGGACTTTTTCACCGCCCTGAGGGTACATGGAGGGAAGTACCATAACTTCAATAGAGTTGTCGTTTTTAGCAAGCTCACGCATTTTGGCAATAGCGGCAGGCTTGTTTGTTTCAATGCCGATGATAAATTTTTTTACGTTCATATATTTTTTAATGGCAGAAATGCCTTTGGAAATATATTGAGTTTTGTCGAGCATGGTTCTTGTATCGGAAGTGATATAAGGTTCACATTCAGCGGCATTGATAACGACAGCCTGAATTTTAGAGAGGTCGTTTACATTGAGTTTGGCAAAGCTTGGAAAGCCTGCCCCGCCCAGACCGACAGCACCGCTTTCTTTAACGGCACTGATAAAGCTGTCAAAGTCGTTTACGGGAGGAGGCTTAATGGTTTCGGAGAGTTCCTGTTTACCGTCGGTGTCAATGACGGCACAAGTTATTTTTGCACCGTTTGAGGCAATCATTTGGTCTATTTTTTGTACTGTACCCGATACACTTGAATGTATGTGAGCGGATATATTTCCGTCAGCTTTTCCGATAAGCTGACCGACTTTGACATTATCTCCACGTTTTACAAGAATTTCGGCAGGCTTGCCTATATGCATAGACATGGGGATAGTGACGGTTTTCGGCACGGGGATATGTATCGGCACGGTGTCGGCAGTATTTTTTAAATGAGGAATTTTTATTCCGTGAAGCTTCATAATATTTTCTCCAGTCATGAAAAATTGCTTATCAATCAACAGATATTATTTTAGCACAGTAAAAAAGACTTTTCAATAACAATTTTATGATAAAAAGCAGAACAGCATTTTATTATGCTGTTCTTGGCTGAATTATTGGAAAACATCGGAAAATCTGTCAATGATTTTATCTTTTATGTCCTCAAGGTCACGCAAATCGGGGATAGCGTCTTTGATTTTGTCAAGACCCAAATCGGCAAGACTGTCCTCCGAGAAGTCAAAGTTAAAGAGATTTTGAAGTTGTTCACGACCTTCGGGAGTTTGGAGGGCGGTTTTGAGAGTATCAAGAGCATCTTGTGCAAGGTTATTTGTACGGCACATAACGATTTTATCGCCTATGGCAAATTTTTGGAAAGTGAGGTTTAAAGTAAAAGTATCAATGTTGAAGTCATAGGAGGAGTTGATGTAAATGACACCGTCTTTTACAGAAGTAATGTCGGTTTGTGAGATATTTTTTTCAAGAGTATCTTTAAGAATGAAATCGGGAATAGGCAGTCTGCCGAGTTTTGCATTATAGAGGTGTATGGAGAATTTTTTTGAAACGGTGTCAAGGGATATTTGAGCTTTTGCATAAAGCCCGAAATCGTTGTTCATGTAATTCACTTTTGCATAGACTTCGGCAATGCCGTTTTCAAAATAAACACGGAGATTTTTAATGCTGTCGTTACCGCTTTTTTCGATTATCTCGTTATTGATATAGGTATTGACCTGAGTTTCGGTAAGCCTAAAATCCTCACCGAATACAGCACCTTTCAAAGCGGTGTACATAAGGGAATCGTCACTTTGATAGAAGCTGTATTTATTTTTGTAGTCGTCTTGAAAGGCAAGGAAAATGCATATACCGGCAGTAATTGCGGATAATATAAGCAGAATGATAAAAAGCCACAGCAGAAATACACCTGTACGAAAGCCGTGTTTTCTTCTTTTGTTCATGTAATAATCACACCTTTTGGAGTTATTTGAGTTCGGCAATAGTTACACCGGAATCGCCCTCACCGAATACACCCAAGCGGAATGTACGGACAGAGGGGTGTTTTTTAAGATGGTTTTGAATTTCCCTGCGGAGAACGCCTGTACCCTTGCCGTGAATAATAGTAATTTGGTGGAGTTTCTGCATGACAGCGGTATCAATGGCACGGTCAACAGCCATAATTGCGTCAATAGCGGTTTCACCTCTGACATCTATTTCCGTAGCGGCACTTTTCGAGGAATTATAAACTGTACGCACAGAAGAAGTTGTTTTTTTAGGCTTTTCGGGTTTAAGCAGACGGAGATTTTCAAGAGGTACACGAGTTTTTATGATACCCGATTGAACGAGAGCGGAATTTTTGTCAACTTCCAAAACAACAGCTTTTTTGTCAATGTCAAATATAAGGACACTATCACCTGCGACAAGAGGTCTTGGAAGTTCATATTCTTCGTTTGAGCGATTTCTTACAGGGTCGGCAGATTCTTCCATTTTACGTATATCGGCACGAAGTTTAGCTTTTTCTTCGGGAGATACTTCATTTTTTTTGCGGATAGCTTCAAGTTCGTCAAGTACCCCGTAAACTTGAGAACGTGCTTTTGCAATGATATTTTCAGCCTGTGCTTTTGCGAGGTCAAGTTGATTTTGATACTCTTTTTCGGCACGTTCTGTTTTCTGCTGTGCAAGTTGGAGTTCATTTTGAATTTGAAGTTTAAGTTCATCGGTTTCCTTGATTTTTTCATCAAGCTGACTTTGCGTTTCTTGAAGTTTCTGAACGACAGCCTCAAATTTTGTATCTTCTATGGAAACGAGGAGTTTGGCACGTTCCACTATATCTTTTGAGATACCGAGCCTTTCGGAGATGGCAAAGGCATTGGAACGCCCCGGCATACCGATAAGGAGTTTATAAGTTGGTCTGAGAGTAGCAACGTCAAATTCACAGCAGGCATTTTCAACGCCTTGTGTATCCAGTGCATAGCTTTTAAGTTCGGCATAGTGGGTGGTAGAGGCAATTTTAGCCCCTTTTGCACGGAGAGCTTCCAGAATGGCGGTTGCAAGTGCTGCACCTTCAATGGGGTCTGTACCTGCACCAAGTTCATCTATGAGAATAAGGCTTTTATCGTTGGCGATATCGAGAATGGATTTGATGTTTGTCATGTGGGAAGAAAAGGTTGAAAGGGATTGTTCAATACTTTGTTCATCGCCTATGTCGGAGAGAATGTTTTCAAAAACGGAGAGTTCGCTGTTATCAGCGGCAGGTATCATAAGACCGCACATTGCCATAAGTGAAAGCAGACCTGTGGTTTTAAGAGAAACAGTTTTACCGCCCGTATTCGGACCTGTAATAACAAGGGTATCGAAATCAATACCAAGTTGAATATCGGTAGGTACGACTTTATCTTGTGGGATAAGTGGGTGACGGGCTTTTTTAAGATTGATTTTGCCTTTGTCGTTCATAATGGGGATAGAGGCTTTCATTTTATAAGCAAGATGTGCTTTTGCAAAAATAACATTGAGTTCCGTGAGCATTTGATAGCTTTGAGAAATGGAGTCGGCATAAGCGGAGAGTTCCGAAGAAAGTTCGGCAAGAATTCTTTCAATTTCCGCCTGTTCTTTTGAGCGGAGGATACGAATGTCATTGTTAGCCTCGACAACGCTCATAGGCTCTATGAATACGGTAGCACCGCTTGCGGAGGTATCGTGCACAAGACCTGCCACAGATGAACGGAATTCGGCTTTTACGGGTATGACAAATCTGCCGCCCCTCATGGTAACGATAGCTTCCTGTAAATATTTTTGCATGGAGGAGGAATGGATTATTTTGTCAAGGTGTTCACGAATTTTTGAAGAAGTGGCAGCAATTTTTTTGCGTATGGCGAGAAGTTCGGGAGAGGCATTATCTGCAATTTCGTCTTCAGAGAGAATGGAAGTTGAAATTTTTGTTTCAAGGTACTTGTTGGGAACGAGGGCATTGAAACGCATATCAAGAGAAGTTGGCACGGAAGCGGACTTGTCACGCCATTCGGAAACAGACGAGGGGATTGAGAACGGCACCTGCTTCGGCACGTCTGAGGGAGTTGTTGATATTATGCAGATTACCGAAAGCGGGTGCACCGAAACGTGCAATAAGCGAGTGTGCATCGGAAGTTTCATTGATAAGCTCATTTACTTCAAATATATATGGAGATGGCTCTAATGACAGAGCAAGGGTTTTCGCATCTTCAAAAGAAGTTTGTTGGGCAAGCATTTCAAGTATTTTATCGAGTTCGAGAGATTTATAGTTTTTATTCATATTTTCAGTCCTTTTTCATTTAAGTTCTTTCACATTTTTATAAAAGTCAAGAGTAGGGCAGTAGAAGTTATTTTGGGCGAGGAAAAATCTTTCGGCAAATTTTTCCATGTCGTTCATGGAGGCGGTGGAGAGGGTGAAAGAGAGGATTTTTTTAGGTTCGGCAGTGATACAGAAACGCACAGCGGTTATACAGCCCATAGAAACGCTTAAACATTTGTGTGCAATGCCCTTTTTGAAACAGCAGTGAGGGCAGTATAAAATATTTTCGATGGTGTCAAAATACATAGAACCGCTGTCGGAATTGTAAGCACCGCATTCATCGCAGAAAAGCACATTCGGACAAACTCCGCTCAAAGTCATCATACGCAGTTCATAGACGGCTTTTATTTGAGTGAGGGATTTCATTTTTGTAGAAATGGCATAAAGACAGTTTAGAACAAGCTGGAGATAGTCCTCGGAAGGCATATTTTCGGGTATCATTTTCATAGCCGTTTCGCATATATAATATCCGAGAGAGAGGCTTTCAAGACTTGAAAATATGTCGAAGAAACTTTTGATGGATTCGGCATGATTGATTATGTACTTATCCCGTCCGTCGTGTATTTCAAGACGGGAATAAGTGAGGATTTGACAAGCGGAAGAAACAGCAGAAGAAAGTTTTTTAGCCCGCCTGCTGAAACAGCGTATAATACCATTAGATTTTGTCAGTACAGTTACAAGTTTATCACTTTCACCAACACTCTGTTCTTTGAGTATCAGTCCCTCTGTTTTTATCATAAAAGCCCTCCGCAGAAATATTGTCAGATTTGTTCGGGGAAACTTCATTTTGTACCTGTTTGTATTTGAGATAGTCCATAACACTTCCGGTAGAGGTGAAGTTTTCCCAAGCAGTTTTCTCGTCCATAAAAAACTCTCCTTTTAAATAATATTTACAAAAATACAAGTAGCTGTTATAAATGTATGTATATATTATACCCTTGTATGATGAAAATATTGCATATAAATTGTCAGAGGAGAGAATTTTTAATGGAGAGTGGAGTTTGGAGAGTGGAGAGTGAAGCAGATACAAGTTTAAAAATGCGAAAACACTCCACTCTCCACTCTTAACACTTCACTCTCATTGAAAGTCCGTTTCGTCATAGCCAAGAGAACGCAGGATACTTTCACGGTTACGCCAGTCCTCTTTCACTTTCACCCATATTTGAAGATTTATTTTGCAGTCAAAGAATTTTTCCATATCCTGACGGGCATAAGTGCCGACTTTTTTAAGCATGGAACCGCCCTTTCCGATAATAATGCCTTTGTGGCTTTCACGTTCACAGTAAATGACGGCATCAATGTCGATAATATCGGAGTCGGTTCGTTCTTTCATGCGTTCAACGAACACAGCCGAGCCGTGAGGGATTTCCTTATCAAGCAGGCGGAGGAGTTTTTCACGTATAATTTCGCTTGCGATAACTCTTTCGGGCTGGTCTGTAAGGGTATCTTCATCAAACATGAAGTCACCTTCATAGGCGAGTTTGTTGAGTTCAAGTTTAATGTCGTCAATCCCCGAGCCTGTCTGAGCCGAGCATGGAACGATACTTTCAAAGTCATAGAGTTCGGATAAATCTGAAATTTGCTTTGCAAGCACGGATTTATTTTTCAGTGTGTCTATTTTGTTGACAACAAGTATGGCAGGAATGTCCATAGATTTGAATTTTTCAGTCAGTTGCAATTCTTCCCGAGAGATTTCCTTGTCAGCCTCCACGACAAGTACACATACATCTACGCCCGCAACGGATTCATTCACCGAACGAAGCATATATTTGTCAAGGCTGTTTCGTGGTTTATGCAGACCGGGAGTATCTATAAATACAAGCTGAGTATCATTTTCGGTAAGTACGCCCATGATACGGGTACGGGTAGTCTGGGGTTTAGATGAAACGATAGCAACTTTCTGTTTGAGAATTTTATTGAGAATAGAAGATTTTCCAACGTTAGGTTTGCCGACAATGGCAATAAAAGCAGTTTTTTTCATTTTGATTTTTTCCTTCTTCCTATGATATATAATACAGACAACACGGCTGATATTGTCAAAAGTAAAAGGTTTATGGGGTGAGTGATATAGAAATTATACATTGATATTATTCCGTTAATGTTCCCGAAAAGAATAATGCCTATCACAACAGCAAAAATTGCAAGAATAAGCACAGCCCCGGCAGCACAGTCCTTTGCGGATTTGATGAGGGGGTGAAATTCCTTTGAAACCTTGTCACAGAGATTTTCGAGAGCGGTGTTGAACATTTCGGCAGAAATAACAGTGCTGATTGTAAGTAAAAGGAGGATATATTCATCTTTTGAAAAATCAAAAAAACGTGCAAAAACGAGAACATACAGTGCAGCGACTGTATGGAATCTCATATTTCGCTCGTTTTTTATGCAGTGTATAATTCCGCTGAAAGCATATTGAAAGCCACGCAGAAAAGACATAAATTTATTCCTCGTCGTTCATGACATAGCTTGATGAGCTTGGCAGACCGAGCAAAGTCATCACTTTTTCTTCTTTTTCACGCATACGGATACGCTGAATGCCGTTATCTTCATGGTCGTAGCCGAGAAGATGAAGCATAGAATGAGCGGTAAGATAGCCAACTTCACGCTGGAGAGAGTGACCGAAACGGTCAGCCTGTTCAACGGCAGTTTCCATAGAAATGACAATATCTCCGAGAATTTTAGCACCGTTGGTGGGGTCTGTATCATATTTTCCGTTTTCGCCCATAGGGAAAGAGAGTACATCTGTAACTCTGTCGATATTTCTGTAAATAGAGTTAAGTTCTCTTATCTGCTTGTTGTTTACGAGAGTAACGCTGACCTCAACAGAGCCTTCAAACTTTTCCATTTTGAGTACGGCATTGCAGCAGCGTCTGATAAGCATACGCAGACCGGTAGGAATTTTGACATCTTTTTGTTTGTTGGTAATGATTACCTTGATTTTATCCATAACAAAAAATCCTTTCTTAAATAAATGTATTTTAAAAGGCAAATATAACACCAAAAAATTTGCCTTATGAGTTATGAGTGGAGTTGTCATAGGCTTTAATAATATCTTGAACGAGCCTGTGACGGACAACGTCTTTTGCAGAGAACATGACGGTATCTATATCATCAATGCCTTTGAGTATGCGGATAGCATCTTTAAGACCCGAACGGGCACCATTAGGCAGGTCGATTTGAGTAATATCGCCTGTAATGACCATTTTGGAGTTAAAGCCAAGACGTGTAAGGAACATTTTCATTTGTTCACGTGTAGTGTTTTGAGCTTCATCAAGGATAATAAAGCTGTCGTCAAGGGTACGCCCACGCATATAAGCGAGCGGTGCAACTTCAATATTGCCCTTTTCGACATATTTTTGATAAGTTTCCGCACCGAGCATATCAAACAGAGCGTCATACAAAGGGCGAAGATATGGGTCAACTTTGCTTTGGAGGTCACCGGGAAGAAAACCGAGTTTTTCACCTGCCTCGACTGCCGGGCGTGTAAGGATAATGCGGTTGATTTCCCTTGCACGAAAAGCCGTTACAGCCATAGCAACGGCAAGGTAAGTTTTACCCGTGCCGGCAGGACCTACGCCAAATGTAACGGTATTATTTTTAATGGAGCTGCAGTAAGTTTTTTGACCGAGAGTTTTAGGTTTGACAGGCTTTCCACGAGATGTAATACAAATGCAGTCGCCTGCAATTTGTTCTATACGCTGTTCGTTGCCCTCATTTACGAGAGCCATGCAGTAACGTACATTTTGGTCGCTGAGAGCCTCGCCTCTGTTGATAAGTCCAAGTAAACTTTCTATCACTTTGGAGGCTTTGGCAACGTTTTCTGTTTCACCCGACACTTTCAGTTCTGAATCACGGCACACAACGGAAACCATGTATTCATTTTGGATAAGTTTTATATTTTCATCAAAAGTGCCAAAAAGTGCAACAGCCTGTTCCATACGGTCAATATTGATAATTTTTTCTGTCATTGAACCACCTTAAAATATAAAATATGGCAATAAGTTTTTAACAATACTGTCAAAAATAGGAAATTAAAATATAATTTTTATCATTATATCATAAAAATAGTTAAAAGTCACTATAAATTTTAAAACTTTTTAAAAAAAATATCAATACCAAATATAAACAAAAACCGCTGTATGTTTGAAAATAACATACAGCAGTTTTTATAAAAGAAAGTTTAAAGAGTTACTTTAATGTCAAAATACTGTTTTGCAATAGTGCCATCGGGTGCTTTGGTTTTGGCACATATACGATAGTCACCGACTTTGTCGGGGCATATAACGGCAATATTTATATCAGTGAAATTCTGCTGAGTATGCCATTTTTTGTCGGAAGAATATTTATAGTAGAAAGCATAAGTGGAATTGTCGTTTCTGTCGTATGTGCTGACAATAATTTCTTCACCAAGCTTGACGGTTTCGGAGGAGATAGTTGAAAAACCGTCAGCAGTTTCTTCAAACACATTGCTGTAACAAAGTTTCGTATTGAAAGGGAGAACGGCTTTTTGAAGATTTACGCAGTGTGCAAAAGCGTAGTCCCCGATAATTTCGGTTGATTGAGGGAGAGATATTTCTTTGAGATTGGGAGATGAGAAGAAAGCATATTCACCGATATAAAGGAGATTTTCGGGGAATGTGATGTTTTCGAGAGATGAAGCATAGCAGGCATACTTGCCAATGGAAGTTACTTCGTTGGGAATAGTATAATTTTTTCTTGCAGAGGGGAGGGCAAGGAGTTTTGTAAGTGATTTATCGAACGCAACACCATTTATTGAGGTGATATAAGGATTTTCGGGTGAGATATTGATATTTTCAAGACCGAACAGGTCGAAAACATCTGAACCCGAAATGTCTTTAACGGTTTCGGGAACGTTGAGAGTTTTTACTGAGTAGCGGTAGCTTTCTTCAAGTTCACCGAAAGAGTAGATATATCTCACGGGAAAGCCGTCTGCATAGGCAGGAACAGTTATTTCCGTGTCGTTTCCGGAATAGGAAATAAGTCTTGCATAAGAACCGCCTTTTTTAACGCTGAGATGCACAAGATATTTAAAGTCGCCTTCGGTAAGGTAAAGCCTGCCGTTTTTGTAAGAATATTTTTCCGACTTGTTTTTAAGGAGCTGTAAGGCTGTTTTCCAATTCTGCAAAGTGCTGTCGGGAAGTCTGTTGTAAATGCTCTGTATAACATTTTGGGCAGACTGTTTTGCATTGTCTTTTATATCCTGCACATTCAATGCCGAAACACAAACGCTTGTACCGCAGGCTATTGAAAGAGCAACAGCAGATGAAATGATTTTTTTAGGCATTCTCATTATAGATTACCTCCTGTAAAATTATATTTTGTATATTTTATCACGAAAAGATTTTTTCGTCAATATTTTTAGTTAAAAATAAGGCTGTAACAGTCACAATTTTTTCTCTTTGAGGATATGCCGAAAAAGAGCCTCACAGCCCTCACTTATATCATTCCAAGTCGTTTGAAAGTCCCTTGTGTACCAAGGATCGGAAACACTTCTTTCATTTCCCGTATAGGACATGAGCAGGTGAATTTTATTTTCCGTATCGTATTTGACGAATCTGCCCATATTTCTCAAATTATTGTAGTCCATAGCAATAATATAGTCAAAATTTTTGTAGTCATCGGAGGTCATTTGACGGGCAAATTTGCCGTTGCAGGTTATGCCGTGTTCGGCAAGAATTTTCTTTGCGGGTGGATAGACAGGGTTTCCTATTTCTTCGGTGGAGGTTGCACAGGATTCTATATGAAACATATTTTCCATATCATTGTTTTTTACGATTTTTTTCATAATAAACTCAGCCATGGGGCTGCGGCAGATGTTGCCGTGACATACAAACATTACTTTTATCATAGATTTTTTCCTTTCTCAAATTGCTGTAAAATGGCTTGAAAAGCTGCATTATGCGAGGGTGTCAGGATAATGCGGTTGTTTCGACAGGGGGGCAAATTGCGGAAGTCTTTAGTAGTAAAATGAGGGGTAGGTTACTACTAAGAATTCTGTAACTTAGTAACAGCATTGATACAATTAATTCTATTGTCCATTATTAACTTATTACATATTATTTCTATGCCAATTATAGTTTCATTTGAA
>ONIF01000340.1 GCA_900317795.1 uncultured Eubacteriales bacterium
TCTATACAGCATTCTTCGGCTATCAATTTGCGTGAGGGATAACAGTAACCGTTTTTATCGCGGTGCATTGTTAGGCAACAGTAAACCGCAAAATCTCTCGGCTTTAATTTTTTCTGAAATATTGAGTTGGGTACAATAAAAAAATTTCCGTTTAACTTTTCTGTTGGCATTTTTGATTTCCTTTCTGATTTTTATTTTTAACTTCACTTATCTGCAAGCATACTCATCACCCCTATTTTATAAAGCAAAAAAAGAATGCTTTAACAGCCTTTCATTCACAAAAAAATATTTTGTGAATCAATTTTATATGAATGCACAAATTCAAAATTGATTATTCAGTTAAAATAACAATAATCAATTTGAGTTTAGCAAATGAAATAAGCCTATGCAAAATTACACTTGGTAATTTCACATAGGCTTATTTTTCACTAAATGTAAAACGAATCGATATATTGTTAAAAATTATATGCCATTTTCTAAATTCTACCTTAAAATAAATAGTGAAGTAATGTTCCCGAACCAGTAACTACAACAAACACAATAGAAAAAAGTGTAAACCATTTCCTATTACCTGTGCTGTATTTCTTTAATGCTATTAATGAGCAAATTTATATTTTTCGTAAAACTTCATAAATATCTGAAAGTTTCGAGTTCCTTATTCTTTAGAAACCTCCAAGACCTCTGTGACCGTAAACTTTACACTCATTTAATGAATTTTCAAGTGATATAAATTCTTCCTCCGACAATTCTACAAGCGATGAATCAAGGTTTTCTATGATTCGCTCCTTGTTTTTAGAACCCGGAATTGGTACGACATTCGGATATTTATACAGCATCCACGCAAGAGAGATTTGTGCCGGTGTTGCATTTTTGATTTCAGCATATTTTTTCAAAAGATCAACAATAGGCTGATTTCCAACAATATTCTTTTTGGATAGCTGCGGCACCCAGTTACGAACATCATCATAATGCTCGGATTTTGTTTCTGCTGTGATTTTTCCCGAAAGAAGTCCGCTGGCAATAGGTGAAAACGGAACAAAACCGATATTGTTTTCCATACAGTAGGGGATAATTTTGTCCTCGCTGTCCCTTTCCACCATAGAGTAAATATTCTGGATTGCCGCAAGAGGTGTGACTTTATGAGCACGGTCTATCATATCAACATCCACCTGCGAAAGTCCCCATCCTCGGATAAGTCCTTCATCAATCAGTTTTCCCATTGCTTCGGCTACTTTTTCAACCGAAATCATACCCATTCTGTGCAGGTAGTAAATATCTGCTCTGTCAGTCTGCAAGCGTTTCAGTGAGGCTTCAAGATGCTTGCGAACTGTACCGTAAACGCTGCCAAAAGCAGGAACGCTCAAGAACAGTTTGGTTGCGATTACCGCTTTATCTCTGACACCTTTCAGTGCCTTGCCGACAATAAGTTCATTATGTCCGATATCGGAAAGTCCCTGACTGTAAACCTCCGCTGTATCAAAAAATGTGCAGCCATGCTCAAAGCCATTCCTTATGGCTTCAATACTGTATTCTTCGGTCGGGATTTTGCCGTAACTGTGCGAAAAAGCCATGCAGCCCATTCCTACCTCAGATACCTCAATATCTCTCAGCATTCTTGTTTTCATACCCTCACCCCATTATCTGAAAAATTCTTTTACTCCGCCTAACACAATACGATTTGTAAGTTCGATAACTTCATCAAGCGGTATTTTCTTTCCGTTCTCTACCCATTGTCTGTATGAAGTAAGAACGGAATTATTTACGAAATCCATCAGCAGCCGCTTTTCATAATCAGACAGTTTTTGATATTTCTTCGACCTGCTCCAGCCCTCATCATTGACTTTGCTCGTCATTTCATCACGAATTGACTGATAACTGCCGCCGCAGGTTATCCTTTCATATGCAAGCCCCTGTTCTGCCGCATAGAGAAAAAATTCACGGTTCACCTTGTCAAGCTCCTCCGGAAGTTTTAAGTTTTTGATACGCTCAATAAATCCCAAAGACAGTTCCCCCTGCATTTCTGCCAAAAGATGATCGAGAGTTTCATAATAGTGGTAAAATGTCTTTTTGTTGATTCTTGCCCTGTCGCAAAGTTCTTTTACCGTTATTTTTTCATAATCCTTTTCGCAGATAAGTTCTTCAAACGCTGTTTTTATCCCCCCAATCGTCTTTACTACCCTTAAATCCTCATGTCCTGTGAGTATCATAATTATGCCCTTTCAAAAGTCGGTTTCCATGACGCAAATCCTGCAAGCTGTGCATCTGTGCGGTGATAATAACGCTCCCCCTTATCAAGCTTTGCGATTTCCGCCATTTCTTCCTCAGTCAGCTTGAAGTCAAGGATATTCAGATTATCTTTTATATGATTGACATTTTTACTTCCGGGGATAACCGCAAAACCCATCTGAGTATGCCAACGGAGAATGATTTGTGCGGAAGTCTTACCGTATTTTCTGCCAAGTTCCGCAAAAACAGGCTCGTTAATGAGTGATTTATCACCGTGACCAAGCGGATACCAGCTCATGAGCTTGATACCGTATTTGTCAAGCGTCACACGCAGTTCCTTTTGTGTAAAATAGGGGTGAGCTTCGACTTGAATGAACTGAGGAACGATCTCCCACTTTTTCTCCAGTTCTGCGAT
>ONIF01000164.1 GCA_900317795.1 uncultured Eubacteriales bacterium
CGTGAAATAGGGCTGTCTTTCATTTCGGATTGATTAAGGAAATAATTGTATATACGTGTTTCAAATATCCTGTTTGCAACTACGACAGCACCATTATCTCTCTTTATAAGTCCGTACATCTCACCATCCATTACAGGAATACTGTCAGGATTGTAAGAAACCCTTTCGCCATCGAATAATATATGTTGTAAAATATCTTTGAGATAATCGTTGTTGAACACCTTACCCATCAAGGAATCAAACAGAGGATTTTTCTCTAAAAGAATACATTTTACAGCTTCGCTCACTCCGTTGATTGTCCAGGAATCAACAAGGTCAGTATCAATTATCTGACAGATACGGCTGACAAGAAACGGATAACCACTTGTATAGTCAAAAATCTCCTGAGCTATTTTTGCTGTATCCATGCCTGTATGATGGTCATTTTCATATTCGTCAAGCATTCCGGTAATACCCTCAGCAGGCAAACTCATATCAATATTGAAATCTGCGGCTATATTCCATGGGCTATTGAATTTGTGGGCTTCATCCGGGCGGATTTTCCGTTTCAGGCTTTTAATATCGGTAACTCCTGCAAGGATAACGGATTTGAATGTAGGAATACCTCTTGACTGCCTTCTGAGATAGCCGTCCCTGAGCTGAGCAAGAAAATCCAAAAATACCTGATTGTTTGTAGCACTATCGACTTCATCAATAAATAAAACTATTTCCTTTTCGGATTCATAGCACCAATCATACAGTGTATCGAATAATTCATCAAGCTGAGCCTGCTCTTCTGTTCGGGAGAGGAAATCGTCTATCTGAATTTTTATGTTGTCGGGAATGACCAGTCCTGCACGAGTTTCTCTTTTCAGCTTTCTGCAAAAGGCTTTGACAAATGTTTGTTCGGAGCTGAATCCGGCATCACCGATACCTTCAAAGCTAAGATTGATTACTATATAATCATCCTGTAAATAATAATAAAGGGCATTCAGTGTTGTCGTTTTTCCGTATTGACGGGCACGGGTGACAGTAAAATAATTTCCGGCATCTACCATAGCTTTCATTTTTACGAGGCGGTCTGTAATATCGACCATATAGTTATTTTCTTTCGTACACACTCCTGTAGTTGTAAAGGCTTTCATATCTGATTCCCCTTCCTTTAAGTCACTATAAAAATTTTAACACAAAAACCTCTGAACATCAACTTATATAGTCATGCTTTGTCAATAAAAAATTCTTTATATTTCTGTGCTTGATACCGTTCCTGCTGAAATCAAGCTCATCCATCGAAACAACATACTTCGGATAATTATCTCTGACTTGTTCCAAAACAGAAAATTCTCTTTCAATGGTATCTTCCGTTGCAAGAAGATATGTCACCTGAACATAGACTTTATCATTTTGCTTTTTAGCGATAAAATCAATTTCTTTTGTGCCGACCTTTCCGACAGTCACCTGATAGCCTCGTCTCAGCAACTCCATATATACGATATTTTCCAGAACAAGATTAATGTCTTTTGTGTTTGTGCCGAATACTGCTTCTCTTATACCCTGGTCGGCAATATAGTATTTTTCGTTTGACGATAGAATTTGTTTTCCCTGAACGTCCTCACGCTTTACTTGATAAACCAGATAGGCTGATACGGCATAACGGATATAATTCAAAATCGTTTCTGCACCGATTGTGCGTCCTTCACTTTTGAAGTATTTTGAAACGGATGTCGCTGAAAATGTCGTGCCAATATTTGACATTACATAAGCTATTATCTTTTCAAGCAGGTCAACATCTCTGATTTCATTTCTTTTGACAATATCTTTCAGCACAACGGAACTGTACAGATCTTCAAGATACAGACTGCACGGTTCCTTTGAATAATTCAAATGGTTCAGATATGGCATACCGCCAAGGGAAAGATATTTCTGGAAGCATTCTGATATACTTGTATTCGGGTATGTTGTATGATAAAGATTTTGAAACTCGTCAAAAGAAAACGGATAAATCACAAATTCAACATAGCGTCCTGCAAGATAGGTTGCCAATTCTCCCGAAAGAAGTTTCGCATTTGAACCCGTGATATAGATGTCACAGTCAATATCTACTCTCAGCGAATTGACACATTTTTCCCAATGCTTTACTTCCTGTATTTCATCAAAAAACAAATACACCTTTCTGCCAATGCGTTCGACACGGTTGAGAATTTCTGTATGCAGTGAATTGGCATTACACAGCGGCTGCAAATCTAACCTTTCAAAATTGAATGACAGAAACTGTTCTTTTTTACAGCCACGTTCCAGCAATTCTTCTTTTATCAGTTCCAGCATGACAGATTTTCCGCTTCTTCTGAAACCTGTCAATACTTTGATAAGTTCAAGATCAATAAACGGTCTTATCTTACTCATATACAATTCTCTTTTTATCATTCATATCACGCTCCGTATGACTTTCTGTTATTGATATTATATAACGGTTATAAAAAAATATCAACACATATATTACAATTTTATCAGTTATAAAAAATAAAAACAGCGTTGCAGAACATTTTACCGTCTGCAACGCTGTTTGTTATTCTTCGTCTTCTGAATCTTCCTGCTCGTCCTTTTTCAGAAACTCATCAAGTTCACTGATTTCGGACTCCTTCAATTCCTCGGTTGCATCGGTGTAAATATTCATGGTTGTAGTATAATCAGCGTGACCGAGAATATCCTGCATGGCTTTCAAATTCACACCTGCCTCGCACATTCTTGTTGCAAAGGTATGACGCAGGCTGTGACAGCTGAAATTCGGAAGGAGAAGGACATTTTTATTTGCACCTTCATTATCAAGTATTTCCTGATTGCAGTCACGGATAATGCGTTTGATAGCCCTGTTCAAAGTACCTTGATTATGGACATTTCCGAAACGATTGACGAATATGAAATCGGTATAGCCGTCGATAGTGACCTGACAGCTTATTTCTGCCGACTCCTGAAATTCCTTTTCTTTTTCAAAAGCCTCTTTAACAACTGAAAGCATAGGAATCGTTCTGATACCGGATTTAGTTTTGGGCGTATGTACATTGTAGTAACATCCGTTCTGACGGTGCTTATAATAGATAAGTGTATGATTGACATCGATCATGCCTTTCTTCATATCTATGTCACACCATCTCAATCCTGTAATTTCACTGACACGCATACCTGTATATGTCATAATTGTAAATATGGGATACCAATGCTCATATTGCACAGATTTCTTCAGATATCTGATGAATAAATCCTGTTCCGGCTTTGTAAGAGCTTTTTTCTTTCCGTTGTCTTGATTGTGCATGAGTTTCAACTCCTTCAATGCATTGTCTGAAATGTTGTTACGCAAATAGTTGTCCTGTACCGCCAATTCCAAAACCTGGTGCAGTACATTATGGATAACGTCTATTGTGGATATTTTGATGCCTCTTACTTCATAGAGGGTATTGTAGAATCTGCGGATGTCGGAATGCCTGAGTATACAAAGCTTGATCGTTCCGAGTTCATTTCTGACAAACATATCATACATATAAATGTAGTTCTGCAGGGTGTTGTCCTTCAAGCCACGTTTCAGTTTCAACCATACATCAAACATTTCATTTACGGTTATCTGCCTTGCTTCTGAACGAATTCCATCTCTTTGATCCTGTAAAATATCGTCTTCCTTTTCACGAAGTTCTTCAAGAGTTCTGCCATAGATCGAATGACGTTTACCTTTTCTGTCTCTCCAGCGGTAATCATAGGAACCGTCTTTTCTCTGACTTTCACCGTCTTTAAGAATTCTGCCTTTGTTGTCCCGTCTTCTTTGAGCCATATTGAAAACCTCCTCTTGTAGTCAATAATGCTGACAGTCTGTCATATCAGGCTGTCAGCATATATTGTCAGATTGAAAACTGCTGTTCGATGTATTCATCGAACATTCTGCGTTTTATTAGCCTTTTCTTGCCAACCCATATAACGAAGCGACAGTTATCGTTGTCGGTCATTTCACGGAGTTTACCCTGACCTATATTGGAATACACCGCTGCCTCTTCAATGGTAAGGTTCTGCTTCTGGTAAATAGGTATCTCGATTGATTTATTCATGAATTTCACCTCCTCATAGTCTATATAAGTATGATGTATAATCAGAATTTCTTATAATGCTTTTTATTCTGTAGGCATATCTTTGATTAAATCCCATATATTCAATGTGTTTTTATTTTTAGACTTACCACACATCTGGTCTGCAATATCTGAACAATCTGTTTCATCCTGTTCAGGCATTGTGTGAGCGGAATAATTATCAGAATTAGTCATTATACTATGTTCGAAATAACCCTTATAGGTTTCATCTTTGATATTAGGCGGTAAGAATTCGTTTTCCACACCAAGATAATTTGCAACGGCCTTCTGTTTCAAACAAATGAATCTGACATTCTTAAACGGATTGGATTTCTCTTTTTTGAAGATTTCAATGGTTCTATCTGATTTTTTTGTCTGGATAAGTTCCATTTCATCAAACTTTTGCGTAATCTTCCTGTTGGACATTTTTACATCAAGAAATCGTTCTGCATCTTCTGATCTCAGACAGAACAATTTTTTATCCTCATGGTAGTAGACAAATCTTTCGGGAAGACTTTTCTTGTGATTATCCAAGTCTCTAAGAAAAGAGGTCTTATTGTCTGTGACAATTCCGGATTTTGGATCCCAGATCGCAGATACTAATTCATACATCAGCAGTTCCTCCTTATCCATTGATTGTTTTCTAAGCAGGTCAGCGGTATACTCTTTACATTCTTGAATAGACGCTTTAAATGGAGACCAAAAACTCGGAAAATACCCAGCTATATCATCCTTGTCACCAAAGAATTTCATCACTACCTTTAATGTAGCTTCAAGAATAAACTGTATATTTGAAATCCTTTGCCAACCGGGAATATCTTCTCCGTCTTTCATATGGTATTTTCTGGTTGACAGATATTCATTGACATCAGTTTGCAGCTCATCGAAATGCTTGCATATATACTCTATGAACGAATTGATGAAAGCAATATATGTGTCATGGTTTTCCTGTAGCCAGGTT
>ONIF01000018.1 GCA_900317795.1 uncultured Eubacteriales bacterium
TCTCTATCATCATTCGGCTGAATCAAGTTAAATGTTATCATTTTGAAGTTGAATTGTCAATGCAAAGTTGTAATATCCTATGCTGTATGTTATAATTTACATATATAAATATTTCATTGTGAGGTGACATCATTTGAACATCAACGACTCCTGTGCATTAAATATTCTCCTCTGTATAGAAGAACAACTCCAAACCAAAAAATCTGTCAGTTTCAATGACGTTATCGCTTCCCCAAAATGCAGGAAATATTCTGTGAGCGATATTGGAAAAACTCTTGAATATCTCAGAAAAAACGGCTTCGTGAAAGCTACTTCCCGTTTCGGGTGCAGTGAACTTCTTGAATTCAATGCAACCGCCATTACACAAAAAGGTCTTGAACACATTAAAAAAATCTGATTTTTTCAAGTATCTGCTTATTACAGCGGATACTTGAAATTTTTTTGATTTCCTATTGACACGGGAAAATATATAGTATATAATGTGCATAATGTATATATACAATTTTAGGAGATTTCAAAAATGGATATTATTATCAGCAATTCATCGGGAAAGCCTATCTATGAACAGATTACTTCCCAAATCAAAGAAATGATAATGAACGGCTCTCTGAAAGCAGGGGACGCTCTGCCGTCTATGAGAACGCTCGCCCAAAATCTGCGAATAAGCATTATTACTACAAAACGTGCCTATGAGGAACTTGAAAAAGACGGCTTTATTGAATCCTTTACAGGCAAGGGCAGTTTTGTAAAAGCTCAGAATGCGGAACTCATGCGTGAGGAGGCTCTCAAACAAATTGAAGAATTTTTCAGGCTCTCATGCGAAAAAGCCAAAATGCTTAATGTTGGCATTGACGAATTATCGGAACTTCTGAAAATTATCTATGAAGGAGAATGAATATGGCAGAGTATAAAAATGCAATAGAAATTAACGGTCTTACCAAAAAATATGACGGCTTTACGCTTGACAATATCAGCTTTAACGTGCCCAAAGGTACGATTATGGGCTTTATCGGTCAGAATGGTGCAGGCAAAACCACTACAATTAAACTCCTCCTCAATCTCATTAAAAAAGACAGCGGAACTGTCAATATGCTCGGTCTTGACCTTGATAAAAATGAATCTGAAATAAAATCCCAAATTTCAGCCGTATTTGATGAAATACCTTTCCATGAAGTCCTTAATGCAAATCAAATTTCCGTGATACTCTCAGATGTGTTTGAAAACTGGGATAAACAGACTTACTTCAATTATCTTGACAGATTTGCCCTCCCCCGCAAAAAAAATATAGGCTCTTTTTCAAAGGGTATGAAAATGAAACTCCAAATTGCCACTGCACTCTCCCACAATGCCAAATTGCTTATCATGGACGAGGCAACTACAGGTTTAGACCCCGTTGTCAGAAATGAAATTCTTGACATATTCATGGAATATCTCCAAGACGAAAATAACAGTATTTTGCTTTCCTCCCATATCACAAGCGACTTGGAGAAAATTGCAGACATGGTAACTTTCATTGATAAAGGAAAAATTCTCCTCACAGGCGGTAAAGATGAAACGGTTGAAAATCATGCCGTTATCAAGTGCAAAAAAGATGATTATAAAAACATTGATACTGCCGATATAGTAAGTGCAAGGATAACGGATTTCGGTGCGGAAGTGATGATACATGACAGGGAAAAATGTGAGAAAAAATATTCGGGCTTGACTATCGACAATACTACTCTTGAAGAAATTATGCTTTATTATGTAAGGCGTGAAAAAAAGGAGTGGAAATGATATGAAAGGCTTGATATATAAAAATTATCTCATCACCAGAAAATATTATTTCATGGCATTTGTGTTTTCCTTTATCACGGCTTTGTTTATGATACTGATAAGATTAAGCATGATATACGGAAATATCTCACACGATGCCGAAGCTGTCAGTGACCTTACCAAAAGTATGTGGATTTTCAGATATATGCCCTGTGCGGTAATAATATTGGGCTTTGCAGGCTATGGCGAAGCATTTTTTACAGACCTTAATGCAGGCTGGACAAGATTTTCCCGTACAACTTCTTTAAGTACTCACCAAATAGTCGGTTCATATTTTCTTTCAGAAGGAATTGTACTTGTATTTGCTTATATTATGTGCTTGCTTTATTTAACGATATTCTGCCTTTCTTTCGGAGATAAAATTTCATTGAACTATATCGCAAATATCACATCACTTTTCTGTTTCGGTGCAATCATACAGTATTTTAATTTAACACTGGCTATGTTTGCAAAGAAAATACAGACCGTTCAGCTTATCTCAGTATCAATAGCATTAATATTTCCTTGGCTGTTGTGTGCTTATATCTATCCAAAAATGAAAGAACTTGAAAACCCCGATACCGTACTCCTTGAATGGATGGCACAGCAGTTTGAACCGATAAAAGCTTATATTTTCCCTGTTATGCTTTTCCTTGCATTAATATTCACTGTCGGTGGATATTTCATATCCGTGAAAGGTCTTGAAAGGAGGACATTTTAAATGTTCGGCTTGATATACAAAGAACTTCTTGCAAACAAAAAGCAGTTTATCCCGATATTGATTGTAACCGCCTTTGCCTCATTCTTTATAGTAATACCGCCCATTGTTTCGGACATGGAAGAATGGGAAGTCAATCTGACATTGTGCTTTTCATCAATTATTATAGCACTTGTCATTGAGATGTTTCAGCAGGGCATTTTTGAACATGATGAAAGAAAAGTATGGCAGGCTTTCATCTGTTCCACGTCTGACGGCATTAAAAAACAGATTTCCTCCAAATACATATTCAATCTTTTTCTTTCATGCATGATGTTTTGCTGGTGTACGTTTCTGTTTTATATAGCCTCCGCTGTATCGGATTGCAATGTAAGCATTGCAGGACTTGTTTTACAGCTTATCGTATTTATACAGATATTTTTCAGAACCGTTGAAACACCGTTTATTATCCGTTTCGGAAGCAAAAAAGGCAATATTATCAGAATGGTATTTATGGGGACAATCGTATTGATTATTTTAATTTACGCACTTTTCGGGGATTTGTCGATTTTCGGTTCTGTTGATGATTTAATCAAATGGTTTCAAGAAACATTTACCGAAAGCGTTCCCAT
Source organism: uncultured Eubacteriales bacterium (assembly GCA_900317795.1). Classification (GTDB taxonomy): domain Bacteria; phylum Bacillota; class Clostridia; order Oscillospirales; family Acutalibacteraceae; genus UBA1213. Next base: position 3,124 of record ONIF01000018.1, read on the forward strand.
GATAATAAGGCTGACACCTGCCGCTGTATTTTTTCTTTACTGGGTATCTTACAAAATTTCATGTGTGCTTTATCTGAAAGGCGTTGAAAGCTATGACAAATGAAAAAAAACTCGTTTTAAAAAGAACTTTGATATATCTTTTATTTGCATTCATACCGCCTTTTATTGCGGCTTTCATATATGTCGGATTTTTCGGGTGGACGGTTGACAATCTGTATTATCAAGTATTGACATCATTTTCCATGCTTTGCCCTGCAATCGCCAATATCTTAACGAGAATTGTCACAAAAGAGGGTTTTGAAAACTGTCTTTTCAAGCTGAAAATAAAGGGCAATATCCGTTATCTGGTACTTGCATTTCTCATGCCTGTCGTATATGGCACGGTTTCAGCGTTTGCAGTTGCTTTGTTCCTCATGCCGTCAGACGCTTTCGGGGAGATTTTCAAAAACTTTGACTTTTGGGAATTTTCCTCAATGACTGTATATGTACTTTCCGCAAGTATTTTGGTATCCCTGTTTGGATTTGGAGAGGAGTTCGGCTGGCGTGGCTATCTCACACCCAAACTGGAAAAACTCATGCCGTTCCCTGTTGCGATACTTGTAAGCGGTATCATTTGGGGAATGTGGCACGCCCCACTTATTGTATGCGGTCACAATTTCGGAAAGGATTATTTCATGTACCCCTATATGGGATTTATCCTGATGTGCGTATTCTGCATATTTATCGGCTTTTACTTCACCATGCTCACAAAAGCAACCAATTCCACTATTCCTGCAGGTATCGCACACATGATAAATAACAACGCTTTCGCTGTCATTGCGGGACTTTGGCTTTCGGGTACAAAGTATTTCAATGAAGATATAGTTTCAAGTATCAATTACCCCACAATATCACTGTTGGCAACAGCCGTTACCTGTCTTATTACGGGAATTATTATCATTCTCGTCAGAAAAAAATAATATATCATGCACTCAATGTCATCAAAAAACAGAGAGTGCATTTTTTTACTGTTTTTTTCCAAATATTTGTGGAAGTTATTCAACGGCATATTTTTAAAAATCCGTTGCAAATTCCATAAAAAGATGTTACAATGAATTTTATAAATATATTTTAAGACAGGAGTGTATTATTTATGAATAAGCATTTGCTTAAAAAAGCATTGAGTCTTTCTTTGACAGGTGCTATGGCTGTAACAGCCTTTTCATGTGCGGGGGCTTTCGTTACAAGTGCCAATGCTGCAAGTGATGATTATGGTCTTGTAGATGATATTCAGGACAGCACTATTCTCCATTGCTTTGACTGGAAGTACAAGGACATCGTTGCAGACCTCGAAAACATTGCAAAAGCAGGTTTCTCGGCTATTCAGACCTCACCGGCACAGCCCTCTGCCAATCCCGGTGCATGGTATTGGCTTTATCAGCCTACAAGCTTTACGGCAGGCGACAATGAACTTGGCACGGCTGACGAACTGAAAGAACTTTGTGAAGCTGCTCACAGCTACGGCATTAAAGTTGTCGTTGACGTTGTTGCCAACCACCTTGCAGGAAATCATGACAACATTCAGGAAGACCTTCAGGCTGATGAATTTTGGCATGACTATGGTGCTATTTCAAGCTATAATGACCGTTTCCAAGTAACTCACGGTGAACTTGATATGCCCGACCTCAATTCCGAAAACGAGTATGTGCAGGAAGTTGTGGCAGACTATGTAAAGGCTCTTAAAAATCTCGGTGTAGATGGTATCCGCTGGGACGCTGCAAAACATATCGGCTTGCCGAGTGAGGATTGTAATTTCTGGAGTGCCGTCACTCAGGAGGGACTTTATAATTACGGTGAAATCCTTACAGGTCCTACCGACAAAGGCAATGAAGATTTAATGAAAGAATACACGGATTATATGTCCGTTACAGACAGCTCCTATGCAACGGAACTTGTCAACGCATTCAAAAAGGGCAATGTTCCGCAGACCGACGGCAACTGGGTAAACAGAGGCATTGACAAAGATAAACTTGTCTATTGGGGCGAAAGCCATGATACATACTCCAATGCAGAAGGCAAGGATACAAACGGTGTTGACCAGAATGTAATTGACAAGGCTTATGCGGTAGCTGCTGCACAGAATGACGCTGCTGCTCTGTATCTTTCAAGACCTTTTGCAACAGCCCGTGACAGTATCAGAATAGGCGTTAAGGGCAGTACGCATTACATGGCTCCCGAAATTGCCGCTGTCAACCATTTCCATAATGCTATGACGGGCAAGGCTGACGCTTATGCAGCTTCAAACGGCTGTGCAGTCGTTACACGTGAAAACGGCGGTGCTGTAATCGTTTGCGGTGGCGGCAGCGGTGAAGTTTCCGTTGAAAACGTCAACAGCTATGTTCCCGCAGGCACTTACAAAGATGAAGTGACAGGAAACGAGTTCACCGTTACGGCTGACACTATCACGGGTACAGTCGGTGAAAGCGGCATCGCAGTTGTATATAATTCCGACTTTACAAGCAAGGTTTACAGCGACACAGACAGCGATACCTCTTTCACAGGAAAAATGACTGTTAAAGTTCACGCTGTTGACATGGAAAATGCCGTATTCAGCGTTACCGATGGTGAACACGCTTGGGGCGGTACTTTTGATGACGGTGACGAAATCGTGATAGGTGAAAAAGTCGATGAAGATGTAGGTGCAGACCTCAACGACAATTCGACCATCACTTTCACTCTTTCGGGTACAGGCAACAACGGCAAAGATATTTCCGTAACATACACCTATTACAAACTGGCAAGCAGAAAACTCCCCGCAATCACTGACGGCGGAATTATCTATGACAATACGGCAACAGGCTGGGAAGATGTCAATATTTATGTATATGACGAAAGCGGTGCAGAAACCATCACCAACAGCACATGGCCGGGCGTTAAAATGACAAAAGAAGCTGATGATTATTTCAGCTATCAGCTCCCCGAACAGTTTGCAGAATGCACTCACATCATGGTAATATTCAATAATAACGGTAATGACCAGATACCCGGTGCAATGCAGGCAGGCTTGACAATGGCTTATACAGACCAGAAACTCTATGACGGTACAAAATGGGTACACCTTGCAGGCGAACCCACACAACCCGAAGAACCCGTTGAAACTACAAAATACGGTATCGTTGGCAGTATGACAGGCTGGGGCAATTCCGCAGACTTCCCCATGTATGAAACAGAAACAGGCGTTTATGTCGGTAAAACAAAGGTACTTGCCGCTGGCGACTATCAGTTTAAAGTACGTGCAGACGGTGACTGGATTGAAAGCTATGGCGTATATGAAGAGGACTATGACCGTACAAACAACAGCCAGACAAATATTGAAGTAACTCTTGAAGAAAATGCAGTTATCTATGTAAAACTCGACACAACAGGCGATGATGAAATGATATGGCCTGTAAGCTATGCAGTCGTTGTCGGTGACGGTGAGCCTGAATGGGTTTATACAGGCAAACCTCAAGAAAATCCTCCTGTTATTGAGCCGTCTGATGAAGAGCCCTCAAATACGGAACAGCCCTCCAATTCAGAACCCTCTGATAATGAGCCTTCCAATAACGAGCCGTCAAATGCAGAGCCTTCAAAAGATGAGCCTTCACAGACAAGCACCAACACAAATACAAACACTAATACAAACACAAATACCAATACAGATACAAATACCAACACAAACACTAACACCAATACAAACACAAATACCAATACCGTCAATACAGGTGACAGCACTCCTGTAATTGCAATCGCATTGGCCGGACTGCTTTCCGCAATAGTTGTATTCTTCACTTCAAAGAAGAAAACCGAAAAATAATATCCCATAACAAAAAATCAGCGTTGAGAGAAAATCCCAACGCTGATTTTTTTAATTGCTCATTGCTAACTGCTAATTGCTAATTGATTTCAGTCTGCTGCCGAAAATTCGGTGTTTGTTTCAAAGATGTCTGTGCTTTCGATAACAGGTTCATCTATGGCTGTTTCGTCAGCAGGTTCATCAGACGTTATTTCTTCCATTCCGGGCTTGAAAATATTCTTTTCGGGTGTCTTTATCTTGACAAATGCACAACTGTCACGAGGCATTACTACCTCATTTCCGTCAAGCACCGTTCCAAGCAATACCTCTCCGCCTGCAAATTCCTCGGGTACGGCAAATCTCACTTCATGGTCGGCTGCATTGAATACACACATGAGTGTATCATTTTCATCTGAACGGATATATGACATGATTTGACCGTCTGAGTTATAGTCCATTATGTCGCCATCTCTCAGACATGAACACGCATGACGCATTTTTCCAAGTTCCCTATACCATTCAAGCAAATTTTTATCCTCTTTGCCCCACGGGAAAGTTCTCCTGTTAAACGGGTCTTTATAGCCCTCTACACCGACTTCATCTCCGTAGTATATGCATGGCACTCCGGGGAGTGTGTATAAAATACCGCTTGCTATTCTCATTCGTCTTAAACCATACTCCCTCTGTTCGGGTGAAAGCCTTGTTGAAGCCTGCCACTCTCTGCCTCTGCCATAAAGTTTTTCACCTGCAAGCAGGGTTATCACTCTCTCCGTGTCATGCGTTCCCAAGTGATTCATCAATGAACGCAGTACGGGGCGGGGATAATTTTCAACTATCTTCATTATGTCCTCAAACATATACTTGCCGTTTCCAAAGTCCAAAAAGCCTAATATTGCATCTCTGAACGGATAGTTCATTACGCTGTCAAGTTCTTTTCCGTAGAGAAATCTTCTTCTTGAACCGTAACTGTGCTTGTTTGACGCATCTTCCCAGACCTCTCCCAAAAGCAACGCTTCGGGGTTCTCTGCCTTTATCGCTTCACGGATATACTCTATAAATTCATCGGGCAATTCATCGGCAACGTCAAGACGCCAACCGCTGTTTCCGTTTCTTATCCACTTGCGGATAATGCCGTTTTCACCGTTGATGTACTCATTGAAAGAGTTGGAAAGTTCCTCCACTTCGGGCAGGGTGTCAAACCCCCACCATGAATTGTATATATTGGGCCAATGTATGAACTTATACCATGTATAGTACGGTGATGACATGGAATTATATGCACCTACACTGTCATAACGTCCCTCACGGTTGAAATACTTGCTGTCACTGCCCGTATGACTGAATACACCGTCATTGATAATTCTTATGCCAAGCTTTTTCGCTTCTGCACAAAGCTCTTTAAAATCCTCCTCTGTGCCAAGAACGGGGTCTATTTTCTCATAGTCGCCCGTGTCATAACGGTGATTGGAATAAGCCTCAAATATCGGATTCAAATATATGCACGTCACACCCAAGCTATGAAGATATGGCAACTTCATTGTAATTCCTTTCAAGTCCCCCTGAAAGAAGTCGGAATTTGTGACCATGCCGAATTCATTGAACTGCCAGTCGGGTATTCTGTCCCAGTCGGTCTGTATTTTCTTGTCGGGATATATACCGCTCTTTTTCTCCCCCGAAAAATAAAATCTGTCGGGGAATATCTGATACATGATACCGCCTGCAAGCCATTCGGGTGTCTTGAAATCAGCGTCATAACACGTAAGCTGAAATCTCGGTTCACATTCGCTCATGCCAAGGTAACCCTCACCAAATCCGCCTTTCATAATGTATTTTCTGCCTTCGCCCGTTTCCAGTCCGAAGTGATACCAGTACAAACCTACTTTGTCAATTTTTGCGTCGCATTCCCATTTTTCATGGTCATCTCCTACCATGCCCGCCCAGAACATTCCATATACTTTTGTATCTCCGTATATATCATCTTTGATTGATAAAAATGCACCTGTGCATTTCATATCTCTGGGTAAAACTATTTTAAAATGCATATCCGTGCCTGATGTGACCGCACCCGTCGGATTGCGATATTCATTTATTCTTGAATTGAACATTCTCATAGGTCCAAAGCTCCTTTATATCATATTTTGTATAAAATTATATTCTTTTGTCATATTTATGTCAAGAAAAAAAGTGTTAAAAATTTGTACTATAATGCTCTATCAAGTGCCAGAGAGGCTCTTCCGCAACAGCCTCGACTTTTATTCCGTCTGCCGTATATTCCTCAGACTGCAACGCACCTGCTTTTCTCAAAGTCGCAATCACTCCTGCATTCTCAAACGGTACTAAAAGCGTAAATTTTCTCAGTCTTACAGGCAAATTCTTCTCTATTGCACCAAGAAGTTCCTCTATGCCTGCACCCGTTTTTGCACATATTCTGACAGTTTCCCTGCCCATAGGCAAATCATCGGGATTGCCCACCAAATCGCACTTATTAAATACAGATATTATCGGTCTGTCATTGCAGCCAAGCTCTGAAAGCAATTTATTGGTAACATCAAGGTGAAGTTCAAATTCCTCACTGGAAGCATCGCATACATTCAATATAATATCCGCCAATGCCGCTTCTTCCAGCGTGGATTTGAAAGCCTCTACCAGATGGTGAGGAAGTCGCCTTACCAATCCGACTGTATCTATCATCATGACAGATACACCGTTAGGCAGTTTCAATGCCCTTGAAGTCGGGTCAAGCGTTGCAAAAAGCTTGTTTTCCGACAAAACCCCTGCCTGCGTCAATGTATTCATCAAAGTTGACTTTCCCGCATTCGTATAGCCCACTATCGCAACTGTGATAATACCGTCTTTTTTACGCCTTGCACGAAGTTGTTCACGCCTGTTTGTCATTCTCGAAAGCTCTTCTTTAAGATATTCAATTTTTCTTCTGATGTGCCTTCTGTCCGTTTCCAGCTTGGTTTCACCCGGACCTCTCGTGCCGACACCTCCCCCCAATCTTGACATTTCCTTGCCCTTGCCCGATAATCTCGGCATAAGATACTTTAATTGTGCCAGCTCTACCTGTAATTTACCTTCATTTGTCTTTGCACGTATCGCAAATATATCCAGTATCAGCATAGTTCTGTCAATCGTTCTTACATCTGTTTCATTCTCAATATTTCTTATCTGTGTAGGCGTCAGCTCGACATCAAACACGATAAAATCAATTTCATTCTGCTCACAAAACTCTTTGATTTCCTCAATTCTGCCCGAACCTACACAAGTCGCTCCATCGGGCTTTTCACGTTTCTGCATCATGCTTGCAACAGGCTCTGCACCTGCACTCTTTACCAGTTCATACAGCTCTTTCATGGAACTTTCCGCATCATATTCTCCTGTATCTATGCCGACAAGCAATGCTCTCTGTATTTTCTCCGAATTATCATACATTTCCACTCTATCTCACTATCCTTTCCTTAAATATGCTCCTATTATAACATAATTTTTTGCTTTTATAAAGATAAAAATATTGTTATTACAATAAATATGTGTTAAAATAATTTTATAAAAAATTTGTCGGAATTCGCTTGAAAAAATTAAATATATTAAAACTATTGAAAGAAGTTGATTTCTCATGAAAAAAGAATATGATGTTCTTGTAGTAGGCTCGGGTGCGGCAGGATTGTATGCAGCTCTCCAATTTCCCGAAAACGTGCGTGTACTGATGATTTCAAAGCGTGAACTCACTCTCTCCAACTCCTCTCTTGCACAGGGCGGTGTAGCGGCTGTTCTCGACAAGTCCAACGACAACTTTAAGCTTCACATTGCAGACACCCTTATTGCAGGCAAATATAAAAACAATTTGCAGGCGATTGAAGTACTTGTTTCGGAAGGTCCCGACGACGTTATGAAACTCAAGGAAATGGGTGTTGCATTTGACTTAGATGCACAAGGTCACTTGCAGATGACTCTTGAAGCAGGACATTCCCGTCACAGAATCGTTCATCACAAGGACTCCACAGGCAAGGCAATCGTTGAAACCCTGCTCGAACAGGTACAGACACATAAAAATGTTGAAATCCTTGACCATACCATGCTTTATAAACTCGAAAAAGCCGAAAACGGCTTTATGGCAGGTCTTTTGCTTAGTGACGGTACATCAAAAATAATTGCCGCTCATTATTGTATCATGGCATCGGGCGGTATCGGTCGTGTATATCAATATACCACAAACTCCGCTATTGCAACAGGTGACGGCATTACTCTTGCCTATATGCTCGGGGCAAGAATTAAAAACCTCAGTCTGATACAATTCCACCCCACTGCATTCGCTGCCGAAAATGACAGAGAAAGATTTTTGATAAGTGAAGCTGTTCGTGGAGAGGGTGCGGTTTTGCTCAACTGTGACGGTGAGAGATTTGCCGAAAAATATGATAAACGTGGAGAACTTGCCCCCAGAGATGTCGTTTCCAATGCCATCATGCTTGAATCACGTGCAAAGGGAAATGAAAAATTCTATCTTGATATAACGCATAAAGACCCCGAATTTGTTAAAAACCGTTTCCCGATGATATACGAAAAGTGCCTTGAAGAAAATATTGATATTACCAAACAATGGATACCCGTTTTTCCGTGTCAGCACTATTTAATGGGCGGCATAGATGTAGATTTGTATGCAAGAACTACCGTTGACAGACTGTATGCCGCAGGCGAATGCTCCCATACAGGCGTACACGGTGCAAACAGGCTTGCAAGCAATTCACTTTTGGAGGCTCTCGTATTCTCACGCAGGGCGGCTAATGACATTACCAAACGCCTTGCAACCGAAAATAATGCACCTTTCGGCGACTTCCCCGAAACTGAAAATCTCAATGGAAAAGAACTTCCGCACGGTTTCCGTACAGAGATAAGGAAAATCATGCAGGATTGTCATTTTGTCATTCCAAAGCCCGAAAATGTCCCCGCAGGTCTTGCACGTTCAAGGGAAATTCTCGATAACATCAACAACGGCGGTTACACTGTCAATCAGGACTTTGTAGAGGCAAGAAGTCTTGCAACAGTTGCCTGCATTGTTTTACAGGAGGCTCTCGAAAATGATACTAAATAAAATTTACGTTGATAATATCATCAAAACCGCACTTTTGGAGGACATAAACTACTGTGACGTTACAACGGATTATTTAATTCCTGCCGAACAGAACGGCAAAGCGGAATTTGTTTCAAAGGCTGACGGCATTGTGTGCGGTACGGAAATCGCTGTAAGAGTTTTTCAGATACTTGATGAGAACATCTCTTTTGAAATTCTTAAAAAAGACGGTGAAGAAGTGAAAAAAGGCGATTTAATTCTTACTGTGAAAGGCAAGACTGCCGTTTTGCTGAAAGGCGAGAGAACGGCTTTAAATCTCATTCAGCACATGAGCGGAATTTCCACTGCCTCAAACAAATATGCCAAAATCGTGGAGGGTACAAATGCAAGCATTGCCGATACAAGAAAAACTCTCCCGGGACTTCGCCCTCTCCAGAAATATGCCGTTATGACGGGCGGGGCAAAAAATCACCGTTACAATCTTTCAGACGCTGCCATGCTGAAAGATAATCACATTGACGCAGCAGGCGGTATTACAGCGGCAATTACAAAACTCCGTTCCAAAATCGGTCACATGACCAAAATTGAAGTCGAAACAAGAAATCTTGACGAATTGCAGGAAGCACTTGACGCAAAAGCTGACATCATCATGCTTGACAATATGTCACCCGAACTCATGAAAAAAGCTGTTGAAATTACAAATAAACGTGCCGTTTTGGAAGCATCGGGCGGTATTACAGATGAAACTTTAAGAGCCGTTGCCGAAAGCGGTGTAGATATAATCTCAGTCGGTGCATTGACGCACTCCGTAAAAGCCTTTGATATTTCCATGTACATAAAATAAAAAAACTCTCCGTCGGAAAAGCTCAAAATTCTGACGGAGAGTTATAAAATATTTATTTTTATATTATACTCATCATGGCAACAAGTCCCCCACGCTTACCGTTGCTTGCACGGTGGGAGTATAATAGACCGCTGTTGCATTTTGTGCAGACATCGCTTATAGATATATTGATACTTAAAAGCCCTGCTTCCAACAGCATACGTCTGTTGGTTTCTTTGAGGTCTATCATGTATTTTCCGTGACCGAGATTTTTTGTGAAATAGGCAGGCTTCAATTCCGTAAGAGAGGCAAATTCTTCATATACGGGAGTATCCACTTCATAACAACAAAAACTTATCGCAGGTCCTACTACACATATAATATCACTTGGGTCGCAGCCGTAATTTTTAGTCATCACTTCAACTGTTTCTTCACCGATTTTTCCGACAGTACCTCTCCAGCCTGCATGGGCAAGGGCTATCACCTTTTTTTCGGGGTCGGCAAAAAATAACGGTGTGCAGTCTGCATAGTGGGTTACAAGCGTCACACCAGGCTCATTTGTGACAAGTGCGTCAACACTCGGCATATCGTGTTCACGGTATATCCCTATACCGCAATCAGCTTTTGTCACACACCTTACATTTGTGTGATGGTCCTGTGACGAACTGACAAGCGTGTTATAGTCAAAGCCTGCCGCATTGCAGAAAATTTGATAGTTTTCCGTGACGTTTTCGGGAACGTCACCTCTCTTGAAATTGAGATTCATGGATTTAAATTCATCTGTACTGATACCGCCTATGCGTGTAGAGAAAGCGTGTCTGACGAAATCAAGCTGTGAAAGTGACGGAAATGTGAGAAAACCCACTCCGTCAACAAAATTCAAGTCTGTATTTTTACTTTTAAATATCATCTTTTTAGCCCTCTGGAAAAATTTTTTTGAAAGGAAATTGATTATGCTTAAAATATTCAACAAGAAAAAGCTTTTCGGAAATAACATACCTCCAAGCTGTGAATATTGTCGTTTTTACGAAAAAAATACCGGTGGCAAATCGGATTGTGCATACGGTACAGTTAGTGAAGATACCTGTAAAAAGTATGAATACGATCCCCTCAAGAGAGAACCGAAAACTGCACCGGCTCTTCCAAAATTCACCGCCGATGATTTTACGCTGTGAGTTGGGATTAAGCTTTTTCCTCTGCGAGAGCCTCGGCAGCAAGCTCGATAACTGCCGTACAATGCGGGCAGCGTGTTGCAGCTATGTCTATTTCGCTTATGCAGAAAGGACACTTCTT
>ONIF01000060.1 GCA_900317795.1 uncultured Eubacteriales bacterium
TCTTCATCGGGTTTCATCATGCATAATTCAAGGTGTACATCTCCGGCTATATTGTCAGCCTGTTCTTTTGTGAGATAGGGCAGATTCCTCAAAAACGCCCTCAAATCAATGAATTCAAGCGACTTTTCATAGAAAAAGTCATCTTTATACCTTAAAAGCTTTTCTTTTTTGGGAACATAATATTCAAACATGGTCTGAAAACTTTTCATTTCAATAAGATCCTCGAAATCTTCAAGGAGATAATCCGATGCAAGATAATACTCCAACAACGGTGTAGGCTCATCAAGGTCAAAAATTTCATCTTCCCCGATAATGTCATAAAAGCCTTCCCTGCATTCAAACCTTTCGAGAAATTCCTCAAAATCCTCCTCTGTCACGGGATCGTTCTGACTGTTGTATATTTCCAAAAGTTTCCTCACAGGTATAAGACCATACAAATTGGCGGCAGCCGAGAAATAGTCCTTCAAAAGTTGTTTTACTTCATCTGTCATATAAAACTCCCTCCTTTTCACATAATAAAAACTATAACATATTTTTTCCGATTTAACAAGAGTATTCAAAAACATTGTTGACATAATTTTATTATGATTGTATAATAAATACAAAAGATTTTTGAAATACACCCGATTTTTAGGAGATGATGATATATGCCCGAAATGCAGGAACTCATAGAAAAATATGCCCGTTCAAAAAGCCCTGCCGACTATGCCGAAATAGTGAAGATGGTGCAGACTTCCAATAAATTATGGACAGCGTATTCCCCTGTTACAAAGTGCAGATATACGGAAAATATCAACGGTGTGCCGTCAGCGTTCATATTTTCGGAAAAGGACTTTTTCAAGGAATTTAAAAAGCACTGTGAAAAAAACAATATACAGATAGAAGCGGAACTCTGCAAAAGTGATACAAGAATACAGTTTTTCAGCGACCTTTACAGATGCGGAATAGAAAATTTAATTCTCGACAACGGAAAAAAATTTATTGTAATGAGTTTGTTTGATGTGATAGATAAGCCCGATTTCTCGGCACTTCCCGAAAATGAAAGACCTGTGATAAATACCAGTCTTATGCTGAATGCGAATATATTTTTTCAGAGTGTAAGTTCGGGGAATGTTTCAAAAAGCACTCAAAGAAATCTTTTGAGGGAGCTTTATAAAGGCAGGTATCTCATGCCGATAGTGGTTGACCGTGATACAAAGCTTGGAGGCATGGAGGAAAGTACACTGAAAGCCGTATGCTCTCAGAGCGGTACAAATATGACTGTGGTTGCAATCAAAACCGACGAAAGAGTAATTATACCGTTTTTCACGGATTGGACAGAGTTCAGCCGTTTTGATAAAGACAGGCAGTGTGTGGGAAATATCATGACTTTCGGGGATATAGAGTATCTTTGCAGTCGGGGAGAGAAAATTTCAATCAATCCCTTTGGCTTCAATATGGTGATAGACGGAAATGCCATTGCAATGATAAAGGGTGTATCTGCCGACATAGAGCCGTACAAAACAACGGCTGTACAACAATATGCAGAGCCTGTTGAGGAATATGAAGAACCTATACAGGAGTATGCAGAACCTGTTGAGGAATATGAAGAGCCTGTGCAGGAGTATGCAGAACCTGTTGAGGAATATGAAGAACCCGTGCAGGATACAGAAGAACCTGTACAGTTGTTTGAACTTCGTTCGGTACCGCATGAAATGATAACGGTGCTGATGTCGGTGATGTCGCAGACGGAAAGTATCAATAAAGCATATCTGAAAGGTATGGTGCAGGGTGATGTAACGTACTATCTTGTAATAGTTGACTTTGAAGGCGACATATCCGAACTGTACGGAATTTCCGAGCAGGCTGAACAGTATTCCAATGGTGTGCCGGTGGAGGTTGTACTTTATGAGAGTGATTTCGGAATGTATGCCGCACAAAGTACATATCCTTTCTATCAAAAATAACAGGAGGCAAATATATATGATATATCAGGGAATGAAAGAAGTAAATGACTGGGTAATGGTGGAGTACCATTCCACATGGAGTTACGGATATGATTTCATGCTTGACGCTGCACAGGTCATCATAGATACAGACTTTAAAGAAAAAACTCAGCGTTTTGCCGTTGCGGAGATAGCAGGGGCAGAGGATCAAGAAAGATTGACCGAACTCAAAGCGGAAAATTATATTATCCGAAATTGCGACACTTCAAAAAGAGAACATGGAGTACTTATCATATCGGGAATAAGTGATATAATGGAAAGTCCGATACAGGTAATGTTTTTCAATCAAACGAATATAGTAAGGCTTTTCTGCCCGTACAAGAAGTATTTTGAAATTCACGGTGAACACGTTTTTGACAACTATATGAACAGCGTCGAAATAAAGGCATACTGCATAGATGCCGTCAGAAAAATGGAAAATTGAAAATGGAGAGTGGAGTTGTATTCTGCTCTCCGTTTATTTTTTGTAAAATATACAAAATGTATAATTATTTTCGTAAAAAAGGCTTGCAATTTCGGAAAGAGTATGATATAATTTCAAAGTCGCAAGTGATTACGATAAAAAAGTTGGTGTTGATGACGTTGAGGGTACACCCGTTCCCATACCGAACACGGAAGTTAAGCTCAATGGTGCCGAAGATACTTTGTTGGTGACGACACGGAATCAATGGTGCCGAAGATACTTTGTTGGTGACGACACGGAAAAATAGGAAGATGCCGACATAATAAAAAAGCTGTTCAGTTTGAACGGCTTTTTTTGTTTTATAAAAAACTATATTCTTATTTTTTTAATCGGCTCATTGATAGCTTTTTATATAAAAAATAGTCAAAAAATCTTGATAATAAATCTAAATTGATATATAATGATAAGCAGGACTGAAAATAATTTTTAAGCTGTACAATTTTTTTACCGTAAGTGAAAATAAAATCATTGTTTTTTATCCGCACTTATGGTAGTATTATTCTATACGATTCTTTTGGAGGTGCTTTGAATGAAAGACAATCAGCCGACTATGGTGTTTTCAATTTCCGACAACCATGAGGAAAGTGTAAAAACGATAATGAAAACCGTTTACAACGCCCTTGAGGAAAAAGGCTACAATCCCATAAGCCAGATAGTAGGTTATATCCTCTCGGAAGACCCGACTTATATCACCACTCACAACAATGCAAGAGCCCTTATCCGCAAAATCGAAAGAGATGACCTTCTTGAGATACTTCTGAAAAACTATATACAATCATAAAAAGGAGAGATAAATATGGCAGAGGAATTTTTGCAGTATAAAAATAAACCCCTCGTTAGATGCGGTGACGTTATCTACTACGGGGATATGAATGACAAGTGTGTTGCAAAGCTCACTATCAAATCAAAAAATAAAAAAGATAACATGGATTTTGCCGACAGAGTTTTTATTCAGATACTCAATACCGACTTTTCAGACCCTAAAAAACTCGTTATCCAGAAAGGCGAACAAAACGGTCTGTTCTCCGCTATTGATACGGCTTATGTGTGGCTTAAAAAAGCTATGAAAAATTCGTGAATTATTTTTTACTCTCTTGCAAAAAATACAATTATGTATTATAATATTTTTATCTTAATGAAAGAAAGGATTTTTGAAATGGCACAGATTACAAAAGATACGATTATAGGCGATATTCTCGACATCGACGAAACTACTGCACCGATTTTTCTCTCTATCGGTATGCACTGTCTTGGCTGTCCTGCATCAAGGGGCGAAACCGTTGAACAGGCTTGCATGGTTCACGGTGTAGATGTTGACGCTCTTGTAAAGGCTGTCAATGAGCATATAAAAGATAAATAATAATGGGAGAGTGGTGTTGAGATGTTCAGGCTTGACGAAAGACTCGCACTTTGTGCAGAATTTGTGCGTGAGGGTGCAAGGCTTGCAGATGTCGGAACAGACCATGCTTATCTTCCTGTATGGCTCGCTTGCAACGGCAAAATTATTTCAGCCGTTGCGTGTGATGTCAGAATCAAACCGCTTGAAAATGCAAAAGCCAATATCTATAAATATCATGCCGAAAATATCGTTTCTACGGCTCTTTCAGATGGTCTGGACAATATTTCTCCCGACCTCGCTGATGATATAGTCTTTGCAGGTATGGGCGGTGAGCTTATCGCAAAAATAATCATGCGGACGCAATGGCTGCGTGACGGGAATAAACGGCTTATTCTTCAGCCCATGTCCCGTGCAGATACGTTGCGTCTGTTTTTATGCGAAAACGGCTTTCACATACAGCAGGAAAAAGCGTGCATTTCCTCCGGCAAAAGCTATTCCGTTATGTTATGCGTTTATGACGGAATTAAAAGAAATTGCAGCGATATTTTTAAATATACAGGACTGCTTGAAAATGACAATTCACACGAAGCCAAAAGATACATATATGTAATTAACGACAAGCTTAAAAAGAAATTGAGAGGCTTTGACCAAAACTCAGACGAGTATAAAAAACTTTATCAGACAGTATCACATCTTGACATTCTTTCAGAGGGGGTTACTTTATGACAACTGCCAAAAATATATATGATTTTATCAACGGCTTTGCACCGTTTGAAACGCAAATGCACTTTGACAATGCAGGCTTGCTGATAGGAACCGAAACCGCTGTTTCCAATACAGTCTTACTTTCTCTTGACCTTACATCTGACGTTGTAAAAGAGGCTGTTCAAAAAAATGCTCAAATTATCGTCACCCACCACCCTGTTATATTCAACCCTTTGAAAGCAATTTCAAGTGAAAGTGCCGTTTTCAAGTGCATACAAAATAATATCACCGTCATTTCCGCACATACCAACCTCGATATTTCAAAAAACGGTGTTAATGAAACTCTTGCGGAATATGCAGGCATTATCCCCGACGAGTATTTTAATGATGACTGCATGATTTTCGGACATCTCGAAAATCCCACGGACTGCCAAATCCTTGCCAATTCCCTTAAAAAAAATATCAGCGGATTGCGTTATACAGATACGGGCATTATTCAAAAAATAGCCGTTTCATGCGGTGCAGGCGGAAGTAATATTTTCCTTGCCAAAAAATGCGGGGCTGACGGCTTTATTACAGGCGAAATAAAACACCATGAAATCATTTTTGCCAACGAAAACAACATAGCCATATTTGATTTAGGTCACTTCAACTCCGAAAATTTCATTATACCAAGACTTTCAAAAATGCTGTCGGACAGTTTCCCCGATACAGCTTTCCTGCAATCCGAAACTTTTTCCGACAAACTCATTTATGTCAAAGGAGAACTTCAATGAAATACTGTTCCAAGTGCAAAAAAGTGCATATCAACACCGAAATCCAAAATTGCCCTGCCTGCAAAAGAAAATTGATTGAAAATCCAAACGGCTTTTCACCCGTGAATATCATTACCGCAAACGGCTTTGAATTGGAAAGAATCAAATCTGCATTGACAGATTCGGAAATCCCCTTTTCCGTCAAAGAGCAAAGATATGATACAGGCTTGCAGATACTCAATTCAGCACCGCCCGAAAACTGTGCATTTTTCGTCCCTTTAAGCCACTATGACAAAGCTGTTGAAACGCTTATCGGCATAGGGGCTTTAAGTGAAGAAGCCGTTGAGGAAATTGATAAAGCCGATAAAGAATATCTTGAAAAAGCCCGTGAACAAGAAAAAAAAGACGAACTTCCCGAAGAAAAAGCCCGTCTTATCAGAATATTTTCATTTTTAGGATTTATTGCCGTTTTGGTAGGATTTTCGTTTCTCGTTGACTATCTTCTTTCATTTATAACACCGCTTTTGGGCTGGTCGTCATAATCTTATCATATCACGAATAATCTGTACTCCGTCAAAGCGTACCCATATATCATAGGGCAAAACTCCGTGTGCATTTTCAAACAGTCCGTAGTAAAAGTGAAAATACGACAATACAAGTACTCCTATCAAAAATCCCCTTGCAAGCATTTTTCTCTGTTTTTCAGACGTGAGAACAATGCTTTTTCCATTTGCAAGAGTTGTGTTGATACCCTTTGCTTCCAGAGAGCGATATATAACAGGTACTAAAAGCACTATGAAAATAACAAAATAATAGGAAAGCCTTTCAAGAATGCTGTGCTTTGACATGGCAACCATGAATATTGTGCATATCAAAGAAAGATTGATAAGATACTTATTTTCATTGTTGATATTGATAGTGCCGAATTTCACAAGAATAAATGCAGTAACCGTAATGACAAGCGGGAATATGGCATACACAAATGAAAGTCCCTCTGTCAGAAATTCCGTATTGCTGTACTCCTCATGGTAGAAATTTGTAATGATGTCTATAAATCCCTCAGACGACATATAAAACCACAATATAAAATAGCCATATACAATCAATTCTTTCATCTTGGGCTGCATTTTTATCAAAAAATACACAGGCAACACAAATAAAATCGTCTGGTGAAATATCGACGCAAAAAGTATAGTTATCAAATACCATACAAACTTGTTTCTCTTTATGAAAGACCATGCAAGCATCATCAATGAAACGGCTATCATCTGCCTTAAAAAGTTCATCTCCATGAAATATATGAAAAGGTTTACATAGAGTATTGTTGAAAGTGCAGGCATTTCGGAATTTCTTCCAATAAATATCGCTGCAGGCACGATTGCTATGGCACTCAAAAAAACGATATACCATATATAGCTTGGCAGTATCATGCCTAAAAGCTTTGTCAATACAACAAACCCTATTTCCCAATCTCTGTATGTAAGGCTTGTAAAGCCCTCCGCATTCATCTGCTGAAAGCCTATTGTGTACATATTATAGTCATAGCCTATTTGAGTTCTGAGAGCCATGACAAGAAAAAGTTGTGTAAATGCCACTATCACAAAACATATTTTCTTGTTTTTGGAGGGCTTTCTCACACAGAAAAGCCATGCCCACAACAGTAAAAGCAGATTATTGAAAGTATAAAATACCAAAACCTAACATCTCCCTTTTTTACAATGTGCAATGTGCAATGTGCAATTTTTTCATAAAAAACATACTTGCCTCCGGTGTTCATTGCACATTGCTAATTGCACATTGCTAATTGATATTATCTTGCGTTTTTGGAAAACAGGACTTTTGACAGAGTTTTGAAAAGTATCTTTATGTCAAACCCAATAGACCAGTTTTCTATGTAATAAATATCATGTTTAATTCTGTCCTCTATGGAGGTATCTCCCCCACGCAGGTCATTGACTTGTGCCCAGCCCGTGATACCCGGTTTTACATAGTGCTTCACCATATACAATGGAACGGATTTTCTGAACTGCTCCACATAATACGGTATTTCGGGGCGTGGACCGACAAGGCTCATATCTCCCTTTATCACGTTGAAAAGCTGTGGCAGTTCGTCTATACTGAATTTGCGTATAAACAAGCCCACTTTTGTACATCTTTCATCATTCTTTGCCGTCATGGAAATATCACCCTCCGTTTCTATTTTCATAGAGCGGAATTTATACATGATAAAAGGCTTGTTTGAAATGCCTACTCTTTCCTGCTTGAAAATCACATCACCCTTTGAAGTTGCTTTTATGGCGACTGCCGTTATCAGCATGACGGGTGAAAAGAATATCAGCATGATAATTGATATGATTATATCAAGAAATCTCTTGATAAACCTGTTGAAAGTATTTTCAAGAGGTACTTTTCTTATGCTTAAAAGCGGCATTCCGTCAAAACTTGAAATATACACTCTTGAAGAAAGCCCTGCAAACATATTCGGCAAAATGGAAAATTTAATTCCCCAGTTTTCACATATTGCCATGAGGTGCGAAAGAGAGGGCTGTAATTTATCCGAAAGCATGATAACCGCTTCATCGGGAGGGGAATTTTTGAAAAAAGCGGATATTTTCTTGTAATTTCCGAGATAAGCTATTTTTACGGCAGAGTCGGGGGCTGATGCAAAATATCCCGAAAGCTCATAGCCCATGTCAGTCGAAGTCTGTATTTTCTTGATAAAATTATCCGTGCAGTTATTCACACCGATTATCGCAATATATTTTTTATTGTACCCTCGGCTTCGCATATATTTCAATATGTTTCTCAGACACGCCCTGTAAACGATTGCAAGAAAAGTGTTTGAGATATAATAAAAAAGTATGACTACCTGAAATTTAAACAGGCTCTGAGTAAAAATGGCAACCGCTATTTGAATGATACAGAAAAATAAACCCGATTTCAAGACATTGACCGCCTCCACTATGAATTTAGTGGAACGGTAGGAACGGTACAAGTCAAAGGCATAGTTGAAGATTATCTGACACAAAGCCGTTATTGCCACAAATATAACAGGTACTTTTATATCGCTTAAATACCCGTAAAGTTCATTATTACTCGATATAGCACTATATAAAATATATGACAGCGTACAGCTTGACACGCTTATCATACTATCCATCGCAACATGAACTGCATTCAGCTTGCCTTGATTCTGCTTTATCAACTCGCCTCACCGCCCGTTTATTTTTCCGCCATAAACCTTGCCATTTTATAGTCCTGTGCATACGTTATTTTGATATTTTCGGCACTTCCCTTAATAAGCATGACTTTTTTTCCCTTTGCCATGAAAAGCCTGCATACATCTGTGGCAGTCTTTTTTTCTTTCTCCGAAAGAGAATGATATATTTCATCAAAATCGCCTGTTCTGAAAGTTTGCGGAGTCTGCACCAAAAACATTTTTGACCTGTCGGGGAAATCCTCCGCAAACTCCCCGTCAGCCGAAACTACAATAGTATCTGTTGCAGGTACTGCCACCGTGCATATATCACATTTTTCTATTGCGGAAATGCTTTCACTTATCATTCTTTCATCAACAAACGGTCTTGCCCCATCATGCGTTAAGATAATATCATCATGCCTGCATTTGAGTTTTTCCCTTGCAAAAGCGATAATATTTTTTACTGTACCGTTCCTGTCAGAACCGCCCTCCGTTACAAATATATTCTTACTTTCGGGCAAAAACTTCTGTACCAGAAACTCAGCCGTTTTCAGCCATTCTTTATTCATGCCTATGATGATAAAATCACTTTGTTTGATAAACTTTTCAGCGGTGTAAATAAATACAGGCTTTCCGCCCAACTCCATAAACTGTTTAGGCAAGTCACCGTTTCCCATTCGTGAACCCGTTCCGCCTGCCACTATCCCTGCAATTATCATAATTCATCTTCCCCGTCAAATCCAAATTCTTCTTTTTCTTTATTTTTTACAAATCTCCTGTATCTTATCGCAAACGCAACAAGACATATTAAAGCAAGAGATGTTTCAACCGTTATGATAAGCCAGCTGTATTTATTTCCCTTAGAGTCCGAAACGATAACTTTACACGATTTTGACAGCCTGCCGTCAACCGTTGAAAAAGTGATAACAGCCGTGCCTTCCGAAACAGCCGTTATTCTGCCGTCAGCGTCAACCGTTGCAATTTCTTCATCATCGGTTTCTCCCATGACCGCAGGCAAAACTGCCTTTGACGGTCTTGCATAAAATTTCATATCATACGTTTCACCGCTTTTTAAAGTGACCTCCTCAGACATCAGCATCAATTCCTTTATATCCGACTCTACGTCTGCATTATTCTGATAAAGCACCATTATTTCATTTCCATTGATGATACAAGTGATATTTAAATTATAATTTCCTGCCGTAAGCTGTGTTTTTGCATAAGGTGTCGTATCCTTTTCCGCCCTGTATGCCAAAAGGGCATATTCTCCCTGCCTGACATCTTGTATGGTAAAAGTGCCGTTTTCATCTGTCTTTACACGCTTGAAGCCGTTGGAATTTCTCAATTCCATGAATACATTTGCTTTCTTATCGCCCGTTATCGTGAAAACAGAGCCTTTTACAGTAATATTTGCCCCGCTCGGCTCGGTATTTGCATTTACTTTTACAATACACTTTTTAAAAACCGCATCACTTTTTGAAGTCACGGTTACGACTGCAACACCCGTTTTCAATGCTTTGATATAGCCGTTGCTGTCAACCCTTACAATCGAACTGTCCGATGTCGTGAAAGTCAAAGTCCCGTCAGCTTCTTCGGGCTTTACAGTCGCTTTTATCGTACTGCTTTCCCCCACTTTCAGAGTTATCTCCTGTGAGGATATAACAATGTCCTTTGGCGAAACGCCATTCAATACATTAACAACGCACTGTGCAGAAAGTCCGCTTGCCGTTTCAACATTGATTTTAGTCGTGCCGAGAGATTTGGCAGTAATATTTCCGTCACCGCTGACCTCCGCAATAGACGGTTCATCTGAATAAAACATGATATTCTCAGAAGTTCCCGTCACCGTAAGCTGATAACTCTGATTGATATATATATTGATAGACGCTGTATTGATATCAAGCTTTTCATTCTCCGCAAAAACCGCAACAGGAAAAATAGATAATATTACTGTCAGCACAAGTGCTATACATAAAATATTTTTTTTCATGCAAAAACTTCCTCCGTGTATTCTCTGTCAAGTATTTTTAAAAGTTCGGGCTTTGCATTCTCTATAAGATACCTTTCATCAAGAAATGCATTCTCCTTAATGGAATGATACAAATTTTCATCTGAAAGAATTTCGTCAAGACCTGCATATATATCACTTGCAAGCAAGCCGTTTTTTCTGTTTTCGATAAGGTCACTATGCCCTTTTATATCCGTTGCAACGACAGGCACTCCGCAATAAAGTGCCTCCATCACGTTGAAAGGCAAACCCTCCATTTTTGACGCTGTCACTAAAATATCACTGCACCTGTAAAGATATGAAATATCTTTCACTTGCCCCAAAAAACGTATATTTCTGTCAATTTCAAGGCTTTGTACCATTTCCCTGCACGTTTCAAGCATATCGCCCTCACCCGCAAAAACAAGCTTTATATTTTTATGCTTTTTCAAAAGCCTTTCAAAAGCGTATATAATGGCGGTCTGATTTTTTCTTTTTGAGAATTCTCCCACACACAAAAGCATTTTTTCACTTTCAGAAACGCCCATGCTTTTTCTTATTTCATTCCGCTTTTCACTTGAGATTTCGGGAAATCTCTCCTCCACAAGTCCCATTCCGTATATAAAATACAGCTTTTTCCCCAGCTTATATTTTTTCGCAAGAGAAAAGTCCTCCTTATTCATTACAACAAGGCTGTCTGTAACATTCCGTGTAAGCTTTTCCGCCAGCAGATATATTTTTGATTTCAAACCGTTTTTTTCCCCGAACATATACCCGTGGGAGATATGCACAAAATACGGTTTTTTTTTCAGTCCCATCACGGCAAGCCTTGCTGTCGCCCCTGCAAGCGTTGCATTTGAATACACTATATCATATTCATTTTCGCTCATTATTCTTTTCAGAAACTTCACCGTGTTCAAATTATCGGGCGAAAACGGATTTTTTGTAAACTTCACATCATAGCAATTATCTATCAGCGGACTTTCGGAAATTCCCTGTACAGCTATATCCACTTGAAATCCCTTATTTTTAAAATACTCTATATACGGAATGTGAAAATTATGTATATGCGA
>ONIF01000305.1 GCA_900317795.1 uncultured Eubacteriales bacterium
AAATTGTGATAACGGGCATTGTGAAAGGCGAAAATATATGCAATTTCATTTGTGACGGTGAAAAAAGAAAAATGCTTGCATATAAAATCACGGGAAAATCCCATGCAGGCACGGGAGATGTATTTGCGTCTGTCATATCGGCTGACGCTGTCAACGGAGTTGATTTTGAGATGTCCGTGAGAAAATCAGCGGAATTTGTGGGAAAGTGCGTTGAACTGTCGAATGAAATGGAAATTCCCGTGCAGGACGGAGTTTGTTTTGAAGAAATACTTGATTTATTGATGTAAGTCTGTTAAAATCATCTTTGAATAAAAAATCGAAAGGGCTGTTTGTTTTGGGTAAGGGAAAAGTTTTTTTAAAGCTTATTGCATTGAGTATGGCATTTGTTGTAACAGCGTCATATTCTTTGTATGTCAGTGCAGAGCCTGAAAGTGAATTGGATAGTGATATTTCCGAACAGCCTGCTGTACAGGAGAGTGCGGAAGAATACTCCGAAATTTTTGATGAAGATGAAAGTTCGGAAACAGATGATGATGAAGATTCCTATGATGAAGATTCCGATTATGACGAAGATTCCGAAGAAGAATCTTTTGATGAAGAAGAATCCTCCGAAGAAGAATTTTCTTGGGAGGAAAGTTCGGAAATTTCGGAGTATTCCTATTATGAGCAGAGCAGTTATGAAGCAAGCTATTATGAAGAAAGTTCGTATGATTACAGTCAGCCCGAAAGCAGTTTCCCGATTGTGTATTATTACGGACCGTCTAAGGAAGAAGATGATGAGGAAGAAAGTGAAAATACTCAATTCTATGAAGAAGAAAGCAAAGAGCCGTCAACGACTTATCAGGAAACCTCTATTGACAGTTCGGAAATGACTTCAAGAGATTGGGAAACTCTCAGAAGTCGCCTTGATGCCCAGAGCGGCAAAAAAAGTTCCGACAATGCCATAAGAGATATAAAAGACGGTGAGGGAAGCCAAAATGATAATATCAATTATTTGATGTGGGGGCTTGTGCTTATCGGAATGGGACTTGTCATAATTGGCTTTATTATATATAGTACGGTATATACTAAGCGTAAGCTTAATGAAAATTTGCAAACAAAGTATAAAAAAAAGGGTAATAAAGTCAAAAAGTCATAAGGTTTTCGTTTTATTCTTTAAAAGAAATAAAAAATGATGTGTGTATGTTATAATTCCCTTACATAATAAACAAAATTGGAGGACGGTTTTCAAATGGATAATCAAGAGTTTTTGGAAATGCAGAAAATTGCCTGTAAGGTGCGTATCTGGACAATAGAGGGTGTGTTCAATGCCAAATCGGGACATCCCGGCGGTTCTCTTTCGGCTGCCGATATGATAACCTACCTCTATTTCAAGGAATTGAATGTTGACCCGAAAAATCCCGCAAATCCCGACAGGGACAGATTTGTACTTTCAAAAGGTCATTGCTGCCCTGCACTCTATGCGGCACTTGCACTTAAAGGATATTTTTCAACTGATGAAATCAAGGTTTTGCGTCACATAGGTGCTATGCTTCAGGGACACCCCAATATGAAAGATACTCCCGGTATTGATATGAGTTCGGGTTCACTTGGTCAGGGTGTATCGGCTGCGTGCGGAATGGCTCTTGCAGGAAAGCTTGATAATAAAGATTACAGAGTGTATGCAATGCTCGGTGACGGTGAATGTGAAGAAGGTCAGGTATGGGAGGCAGCTATGTTTGCAGCTCACATGAAGCTTGACAACCTCTGCTTGATAGTCGATTTCAACGGCTTGCAGATAGACGGAAATGTCAATGATGTGGCAGGTCTTGAACCCCTCGACAAGAAATTTGAGGGCTTTGGATTTGAAGTGATAAAGATAGACGGAAACAATTTTGATGAGATAGAGGCGGCTTTTGAAAAGGCTAAAACCGTGAAAGGCAAGCCTACTGTCATCATTGCAAAGACCGTTAAGGGCAAGGGTGTTTCCTACATGGAAAATCAGGTAGGCTGGCATGGAAAAGCACCTAATGCAGATGAATATAAACTTGCACTTGAAGAACTCAATGCACAGCTTAAAGTATTGGAGGGCTAATATCATGAAAATAGCAACAAGAGAAAGTTTTGGTCTTGCACTCTGCGAGCTTGCAAAAACTCACCCTGAAATCGTTGTACTTGACGCTGACCTTGCGGCAGCTACCAAAACCGAAATATTTAAGAAAGCCTATCCCGAAAGATTTTTTGACTGCGGAATTGCAGAGGGAAATATGATAGGCGTTGCGGCAGGTCTTGCAGCCTGCGGAAAAGTGCCTTTTGCGGCATCGTTTGCGATGTTTGCGACAGGTCGTGCCTACGAACAAATCCGAAACTCCGTTGGTTATCCCGGACTTAATGTAAAAATAGCAGGCTCTCATGCGGGAATTACCGTAGGTGAAGACGGTGCTACCCATCAATGCTGTGAGGACTTGGCTTTGATGAGAACCATTCCGGGCATGGTAGTTTTAAATCCTGCCGACCACTATGAAATGACAGAGGCTGTAAAGGCTGCACTTGCATATAACGGACCTGTTTATATCAGACTTGGCAGACTTGCCATAGATACTTTCAATGACCCCGATACATACAAATTTGAACTTGGCAAGGGCATTACTCTCAAAGACGGTGATGATGTTACAGTTATTGCAACAGGTCTTGTTGTAAACGAGGCTTTGAAAGCTGTAAAGGCTCTTGAAAGCAAGGGTATCAATGCACGCCTTATCAATATGCATACAATAAAGCCCATTGACAAGGATATTATCATTAAAGCCGCTAAGGAAACAGGTAAAATTATCACTGTTGAGGAACATAATATTATAGGCGGTCTTGG
>ONIF01000456.1 GCA_900317795.1 uncultured Eubacteriales bacterium
CGAAACAGAAAAGAGGAAAATACCACGTTCCCAATAATCTGAATGAAGTGGTAATAGGCGGTTCGGGTGCAGGAAAGTCTTTCCGAAAAATCAAGCCTGACATTATCCAAATGACAGGCAGTTACATAATAACCGATCCATCGGGAGAGTTATACAGGGATATGGGAAAATTTCTTGAAAAGAACGGCTACAAAGTCAGAGTTTTAAATTTGAATGACATAAGGCTCTCAAATACATACAATCCTTTTGTGTATATGAAAAATGAGGAAGATGTTTTGAAAGTGGCAAATATGTTTGTGGAACATTCGGGAGAAAAAGGCGAAAAAGGTGACTTTTGGACTGCGGCTTCAAGAAAACTGCTGACACTTATTATGCTTTACCTTTTCCATTCAAAAGATGAGGTAAAATCTTTTCATAGAGCAATGACATTACTCTGTTCGGCAGAATTTGAAGATGGGCATATATCCGATAACTGCGAAATCGCAAACTGCATTAAAAGACATCAATTTCAGAATGAAACCGAAACAGACGCTGTTTCGGTTTTATGGAACTCTCTCAAAACTTTACCGCCTGAAACTTTCGGAGGTATCTCCGAAACGCTGTCCACAAAGTTACAGCAGTGGACAGTAAAAGCAGTTGATATTCTTACGGCAACCGATGAAATGGACTTTGACGATATAGGCGTGAACAAAACGGCAATATTCGTTATACAGCCTGCGGCAGATACTACTTATAAAGCAATCGCAAATATATTTTTCCGTCAGCTTTTTGCAAGACTGCAATATATAGCCGAACTGAAATATAATAACCGACTGCCTTTGTTGGTATCGTTTGAACTGGATGAGTTTGCTAATATCGGTGAAATTCCCAATTTCAACTTGGAATTAGCCGTTATAAGAAAGTACAATATCAGAGTTTGTATTGTTCTTCAAGCATTTTCACAGTTGAAATCCGTTTATGATGAAAAAATTGCAGACGGAATACTTTCAAACTGCTCTACTCTTACCTATCTCGGCACGACTGATAAAGATACAACGGACTATGTATCGTGGAAACTGGGTAAAACGACTGCAAGAGTTGATACAAAGAGTTTTAATCGTGGAAATCAGGGCGGTGGAACGGACAGTGAAAGTTATGTTGCCCGTGATTTGCTGACTACCGATGAAGTATCAAAGGCAGTGCAGAAAGGCAAAAACGGAAAAGCGATTATTTTTGTCGATACATTTTATCCGTTTTTTGTGGATAAGTTCGATTTGGCTAAACATAAAAAATTTGCTGAAATCGGTTCGGACAGAAATGAAAAACAGGCGGTAAACAATGCAAATCTTGAAAACGATTATGCACCGCTCTATCAGAAACGCTTGAAAGAGTATAACGAAAGAGAAGAAAGATTAGGAATGCTGTCTGCAATGATAAATTCGGGAGAGTATGATAAAACCTTGACTGTTGAAGAAATGAGAGAAAACCAAAACAGGCAACTGGTTGATGAATTCTTCAACAATCCCGATGAAGCAAAAACATTAAACGGCGGAAATGAGGAGGGATAATTAGTGAGCGATGAACTTCAACAGGTGGAAAATGCAGGAGAAGAATTGATAGGGGTTTATGCAGACACTTTCAAGATAGTTCAAAGTTTTGTCAGGGAGTTAAGGGAGTTTGATGAAAGTGTACCGCAACTTCCGAAAAGAAAGCCTAAATCAAATAATTTCTCCGATTTAATGGACAGTGGCTTGACTTCCTTTCAGTTCACGGGACAGGATACAGACTTATGCTATTTTGCACAATCCGATAAAATGTCCTTGACGGCAATAGCAAATATCGACAAAAAAAAAAAAAAAAAAGCCGTACTCTCAAATTTCGGCAGATTTATTGAGAACGGTTCTTTGGAACTGAAAAACGGATACTTGCATATTACGGCAAAAGGAAAACAGTATATCAAAAATGAGTTTTTCATCAGACAGATAAAGGCAGACCAAACACAAGCACATAATAAAGGACTTGTAAAGTCAGC
>ONIF01000125.1 GCA_900317795.1 uncultured Eubacteriales bacterium
CTTACATCTTTAAGGGCAGTATATTTATTTTCGCTCATAATCACTCATTCCTTTCCAGTTCTTTTATTTGGTCACGGAGTTCGGCAGCTTTTTCAAATTCCTGTGCTTTTATGGCACGTTCCAGCTCTGATTTGAGTTTTGCAAGTTCGTTTCTGATTTTGACTTGAGTACCTGCCGAGTGTGCAAGCTTTCCTGTATGAGAAGTCCTTCCGTGAATTCTCTGTACGGAGGGGAGGAGTTCTTCATAGAAAACTTCATAGCAGTTGGCACAGCCGACTTTTCCCGATTTGGCAATATCTTCAAAACTGCTTCCGCAGCATTGACAGCGTTTTGCAGGCTTGGCACTGAATCCGCCCATGAAGCTGCCAAACAGCTTATCGAGGTCAAAACCGACATTTCCAAAGAATGAGCCGTAGCCCATTTTTTCCGCACATTCGGGGCAAAGGTCATACTCTTTAAGTTCCCCGTTGAGAATGGTTTTTATATGAGTAGTAGCCTGTCTTTTACCGCAAGATTGACATAACATATAGATTACCTCCTTTTAATTTTGCAGGATAACAATGGTTATCAGCATATTTTTCATCACAGCCGCCCTTATCACATCTCTGTATTCCTGAGAAACAGCGGCATAAGCCTTGTCGGAAATGGCAGAGGAAATCAAAACTCTGTCATATTCCGAAATCATGTCCTGTGCAGACATATTGTTTAAAATTGCCTGTGCAGACGCAGTTGAGATTTTGTCACCTATGGAATTGACGATATGCATGATTGCCCCTCGCCTGTCGGTAGTGACACGGGTTATTTTGATATAACCGCCGCCGCCACGTCTGCTCTCTACAATATACCCCTGTTCGGGTGTGAAACGTGACGTAATAACGTAGTTTATCTGACTTGGAACGCAGCCCAAAGAGTTGGCAAGCTCGTTACGCTGTATTTCGGCATTTCCGTCACTTTCATCAAGCATTTTCATGATGTACTGTGCAACCAAATCACTCATTTTCATTTTCATCACTTCCAAAGTTTAGTTTGTCTTTGACTTTCTTTGACCTTGTGAGATGATTATATATCAAAAGTCAGAAAAGGTCAAAGTCAGAAAAAGTCAAATTTGACTTATAATACATATTGCCGAATATGTTTTCTTAAAAATACTCTGTTTTTCTCAGATTTTCTCTTTTATTCAAAAATCCGCTTGACACAAATGCATATATGATGTAAATTTTTATGTAAGGGAGTGGTGATATGCCCGAAAAGAAAAGTAAAAAATTTAAAATAGTGATGATATTGTTGATATGTACAGCGGTGCTTTTTGCGGGAACAGTCGGAACGCTGTATTATCTTGATATGCAGAAGCATAAACAGAATGTAAAGAGTGCATTGAAAGAACTGCCCGTTTCGGAGATACCCGACTTATTGGCGGATACGGAAAAACTTGATGAAAATAAGATTGATTTCAAGACGGACAGGGAGTTTACAGAAAATTTAACGAAGTTTTCGGCAAAGGCTTATAAAAATCTTACAAAAGATGTCAAGTCGGATTATTCTGTACTTTACGACATGACGACAGACGAAATTTTGTTTGAGGAGAATGCAGATAAGAAGTGTTATCCTGCAAGTACGACAAAACTGCTGACAGCGGCAGTTGCAGCAAAAATAATCACCGACGCCAATATGATAATAACAGTCGGTGAAGAAATATATATGGTAGGAGCGGAGTCAAGCCGTTCAGGGCTTACAATAGGAATGCAGCTTACTTTTTCGGACTTGATGGATGCACTCATGCTTCCATCGGGAAATGATGCGGCAAATGTCATGGCGGTAAATTCCGCAAGGATATATAAAAATAATCCGAAAATGCCGTATAAAGAGGCATTGACGGTGTTTGTGGAATTGATGAATGACGCAGCCGAACAGATAGGGGCAGTTAATTCGCATTTTGTACACCCTGACGGCTGGCATGACGAAAATCATTATACAACTGCAAGAGATTTGGCAAAAATTGCAGCGTATGCAAAAAGTATTCCTATCATTGCAAAATCATGCAGTACGCATTATGCAGAAAGAAATCTTGTCAAAGGCGGCATGATGTACTGGGTGAACGGAAATTTAATGCTAAACGATTATTATGAATGCTATTCCAAGTATTGTGACGGCTTAAAGACAGGCTTTACAGACCAGGCAGGTTCATGTATTGTGTCATCTGCAACGGTTGAGGGGCATACCATGATAGCAGTAATCATGAACGGCTATGACGGCTATGCAAAATATGATGACGCAAATTTGCTTTTCACAAGGGGATATAAATTATATAATCTTGCTTATAAATACGGTACTACAAGTCAGAGTGGAAAGCCCCGCTCAATTCAATGAAAATCATTTTGAATATTTTCCAAAAATCGATTTGTTCTGCATTTTCGGCAGCGGTTATCGGACATTCTGCAATCTGATGACCGCTGTTTTTATATATGATTTTGCCGACAACGGCATTTTTTTCAACAGGGGCTTCTATTTCGTTGGGCAGGACTATATCAGCCGAAATCTTCTCTTTATCGCCTTTTTTAATGAGAATGGATTGGTTGGCATTGGCAGAGGTTTTTATTTTATCCGTCATGCCGTTTTTAACGGCTATTTCGGTGACAGCACCGTCAGGCACTTCGGGCTGATACATTTCATAATTGGCAAAACCGTAGTCAAGTATTTTTGCAGCGTCTGAAAATCTGTCTTTACCCGTTTTACTTCCAAGCACAACGGCTATTAAACTCAGTCCGTCACGTTCCGCAGTGGCACTGATACAGCTTCCTGCTTTTGAAGTCGTGCCTGTTTTAAGTCCCGTAATGCCACGATAGGTTTTTAATAATTTATTGGTATTGACAAGCTGAGTTTTGCCGCCACGCAGATTATCCATCCAGATTTTACTGTAATCCAATATTTTTTTATGCTTGATAAGCTCCCTTGACATGACCGCTACATCATAGGCACTTGTCACATGACCGTCTTCATCAAGTCCGTTGCAGTTCTTGAAAACGGTTTCTTTCATGCCGAGAGATTTGGCTTTTTTATTCATTTGTGCAACAAACTCATCTTCCGTTCCGCAGATATGCTCTGCCAATGCAACAGCAGCGTCATTGGCACTTGCCACAATGGTGGCTTTCACCATTTCGTCAACTGTCATAGTTTCGCCCACTTCCAGCCATATATCCGAACCGCCCATTGATGATGCATGAGCGGAAGTCGTGACGGTATCGGAAAGAGATATTTTTCCGCTGTCGAGAGCCTCCATGACAAGCGTTAAAGTCATGACTTTTGTGATAGATGCACAAGGTCTGACTTCATGTGCATTTTTTTCATAAAGAATCTGCCCTGTCTGAGAGTCCATTAAAACGGCTGACGGTGCTGTAATTTCCGTGTCGGAAAGTGCATTGACCGACATTGAAACAGGCATACAAAATAAAATTGCCAATATGATACAAAATTTTTTCCAAAAAAACATACTGCACCCCTCCATGTAAAAAATATATGGCGTGCAGTATTCAAAAATTACTTTTTCTTTTTTTTCTTTTTTTCTTCTTTTTTAGGGGGAGGTTCGGGTGTAAAGTCCTGGTCAAGAAATGCAGCGATTTCTCTTTGAAGTCTTGCAACGGGCAAGCCGACTATATTATAATAATCGCCCTTTATGCCTTTGATAAATAAAGCCGCCATGCCCTGTATCGCATAACCGCCCGCCTTGTCATAGGGTTCGGGGGTGATGACATAATTTTCTATTTCCTCATCTGTAAGGGGATAGAATTCCACTTCGGTAGATTCCGAAAAGCTGTAAGATTTTCCCATGTAGAAAAGGCAGCAGCCTGTAATGACACGGTGGACTTTTCCCGAAAGCATTTTCATCATTTCTCTTGCATCTTCTGTGGAACGGGGCTTGTTAAGTACGTTTCCGTCAACGATTACAGCCGTGTCACACCCGATTACAAGCCATTTTTTATATGCTTTTGCAACAGTTTCGGCTTTTTTGTCTGCAAGATACTGGGGGTATTGCTCTATACCCATTTCCTTTGGCACGACTTCTTTAATTCTTGACGGTATCACTTTGAAATTATCATAAAGTTTGGAAAGAATTTCTTTTCTTCTCGGTGACGCTGACGCAAGAATGACACCTTCTAATTTTACCATTTTGATTTCTCCTCTTAAATAAGTTGTTTATAAATATCGCCCTTTTTAAAGCCTGTAAGCTTAGCCGCCTCTTTTGCACTCTCCGAAAGTGACATTCCCTTTTGTGCAAGGTCTTTTGCAAGTTCTACGGCATATTCAAGGGTAATTTCTTTTTCTTCTTCATGCCTTGCCCCCTCTATGACAAGGACAAATTCCCCTTTTGCATTTCCGTCAGCATACATCTCAGCGGCATTTTTTAAAGTGGTACGAATGACTTCTTCATGAACTTTTGTAAGCTCACGCACAATGGCAATTTTCCTGTCACCGAACATATTATACATATCTTGTAAAGTGGCGGCTAATTTATGGGGGGCTTCATAAAAAATCATGGTTCTTTCTTCATTTTTGACGGCTAAAAGATGTTCATGCCTGTTTGGTTTGTTGACGGTCAGAAAGCCCTCAAAAGCAAATCTTCCCGTAGGCAAGCCCGAAATTGCAAGAGCGGTTGCAAGTGCGGTAGGACCGGGAACGGCACAAACTGTTATGCCACGTTCTGCACACTGTTTAACAAGAGTTTCACCCGGGTCCGATATGCACGGCATACCTGCATCGGAAACGATTGCACAATTTTCACCGTTTTCAATTCTCGTGCAGATTTCATCTCCTCTGTCAAAATTGCTGAATTTATGATAGCTTATCATAGGGGTGTCTATCTCAAATTTGTTGAGTAATTTTATGGTAACTCTTGTATCTTCTGCCGCTATGAAATCGACTTCTTTGAGGGTTTCAACGGCACGGGGCGAAAAATCGGCTAAATTGCCGATAGGCGTGCCGACTACAAATAATTTTCCTTTCATAAATAACCTTCCTTATATGCACCGTAAATTTCAATCATTTCATCTGAAAAATCTCCGCCGTCTTTTTCAATGAATAAGACGGGTTCAATGATAAGTCCGTTGGGATTTCCGCCACGTCTGCCCTCTATGAGAAAAAGTTTGGGCGGTTTAGACGGTCTTTGCTGAACAAAACGCAGTCTTTTAGGTTCAATGCCGGATTTTCTCATGTCTGTAATAACGTCACTTAATCTTTCGGGGCGTTGGCACATACACAGCCTGCCCGAAAAATTCAATAATTTTGAGGCTGTCTGAATAATTTCCTGCATGGTGCATGAAAATTCGTGACGGGCAATTTTATGAGCGTCATTTGGATTTACAATGCCTGTACCCTCTGCTTTGTAGGGGGGATTGCAGACAACCAGATTATATGATGAAAACTGCACTTTTCCGTCAAGTTCTCTCAAATCGGAGTTGATGACGCTGATATTTTGAATGTTGTTGAAAGCAAGGCTTCTTTGAAGCATATCACAGGCATTTTCCTGAATTTCAACAGCGGTAATTGACTTTGGAGGGGCATTTCTGCACCATATCAGAGGAATTGCACCGCACCCTGTACCCAAATCACAGGCATTATCACTTT
Source organism: uncultured Eubacteriales bacterium (assembly GCA_900317795.1). Lineage (GTDB taxonomy): Bacteria > Bacillota > Clostridia > Oscillospirales > Acutalibacteraceae > UBA1213. Next base: position 5,620 of record ONIF01000125.1, read on the forward strand.
TTTTAGGTTTGGCAAAGTTTGCAAGCAGGACTGTATCAGTCCAAAATTTATGTTCGCTCGACACAATAATTTGAATGCCGTTTCCAAGCGGTTCTAATTTTTCTCCGTCTTTCAGCACGCAAAAAACCCCCTTTTCCGACAAAATATTATAGCATAAAAATTTCTATGCGTAAAGTCAATTTTTATTCTTTTTTGAAACAAGTGCATAAGCCTCGTCAATTACGGGATAAATTTCGTTTTCGCTTACAGTTCCGTCAAGAATAACGGCTATCCAGTGTTCCTT
>ONIF01000096.1 GCA_900317795.1 uncultured Eubacteriales bacterium
AGAGGATTGAATATAAGTGAAAGTGCATTGAAAGAGGGTTTTGAAAGTGCGTTTTTCCCTGCAAGGCTGGAGATTTTGAAAAAAGAGCCGATTGTGATGCTTGACGGAAGCCACAATCCCGACGGAGTGAAAGCCCTTGCCAATGCTTTGAAAGAGAATATGAACGGTATCAAAAAAGTCGGTATCGTGGGAATGCTGGCGGATAAAGATGTCAAAACGGCATTGGGGGAGATAGTTTCGCTTTTTGATGAAGTGATAACGGTTGCCCCGAACAATCCGAGAAAAATGAGTGCAGAGGAATTGGCTGAAATCATTCGTGGATACGGAGTAAATGCAAGTGCCGAAAGTGACTATGAAAAAGCGTACAGAAAGGCACTTTTGAAAGCAGGAAATGACAAAGCGGTGATTGTATTCGGTTCACTTTATCTTTCGGGTGATATGCGTAAAATTATAAAAAATTTGTAAATATTTTTAAATAATTTGCAATAAGGACTTTACATTGAAAGAGAAAAGTGCTAAAATTGATTGTGTGCAGTATGTAAATGCTGTAAGTTTATACAAGTCATTTTTAAAAGACCTGTCGGGCGAAGTCAGGTCTGAAAATAAAAAGGAGGACTTTCCAAATGATTACCAGAAAAAAGAAAACGATGGACGGTAATAATGCAGCGGCTCATGTAGCGTATGCGTTTACGGAAGTAGCAGGCATATACCCCATCACACCGTCAAGCCCTATGGCAGACTATGTTGACCAGTGGTCGGCACAAGGTTTGAAGAACATTTTCGGAACAACCGTAAAAGTTCAGGAAATGCAGTCAGAAGCAGGTGCGGCAGGCACAGTTCACGGCTCTCTTAATGCAGGTGCTTTGACAACCACTTTCACCGCTTCACAGGGACTTCTCTTAATGATACCGAATATGTATAAAATAGCAGGTGAATTGCTTCCCAGCGTATTCCATGTATCGGCAAGATGTGTTTCTTCTCATGCATTGAACATTTTCGGTGACCATTCAGACGTATATGCTTGCCGTCAGACAGGCTTTGCAATGCTCGCTGAAACAAATACACAGGAAGTTATGGACTTGGCAGCGGTTGCACATCTTGCAACTATCGAAAGCAGAGTTCCGTTTATCAACTTCTTCGACGGTTTCAGAACTTCGCATGAAATTCAGAAAATAGATATATGGGATTATAAAGATTTGGCTGAAATGTGCGACATGGACGCTGTAAAGGCTTTCAGAAAGAGAGCAGTCAACCCCGAACGCCCCGTAATGCGTGGCTCACATGAAAACGGTGATATATTCTTCCAGCACAGAGAAGCTTGCAACAAGTTCTATGACGCAGTTCCCGAAATCGTTGAAAAGTACATGGCAAAAGTAAATGAAAAGCTTGGTACAGATTATAAGCTGTTCAACTACTACGGTGCAGAAGACGCTGAGAGAGTTATTATCGCTATGGGTTCAATATGCGACGTTGCAGAAGAAGTTATAGATTATATGAACGCTCACGGTGAAAAAGTAGGTCTTGTAAAAGTAAGACTGTACAGACCTTTCAGAGCTGATAAACTCGTTGAGGCTATTCCTGCAACCTGCAAGAAGATAGCTGTACTTGACAGAACAAAAGAGCCCGGTGCATTGGGCGAGCCTTTGTATCTTGACGTTGTTGCAGCATTGGCAGCACAGGGCAGAGGAGATGTCAAAGTAGTAGGCGGCAGATATGGACTCGGTTCAAAGGATACTCCTCCTTCAAGCGTATTTGCAGTATATGAAGAATTGGCAAAAGACGCTCCGAAATCATACTTTACACTGGGTATCAATGACGATGTAACATATCTTTCACTCGAAGAAAAGCCTGCACCGAATACAGCAGCAGAGGGTACTATTGAGTGTAAGTTCTGGGGACTTGGCGGTGACGGTACAGTTGGTGCCAACAAGAACTCCATTAAAATCATCGGTGACTATACACAGAAATATGTACAGGCATACTTCCAGTATGACTCCAAGAAAACAGGCGGTATTACAATATCTCACTTGAGATTTGGTGATAAGCCCATTAAGAGCCCTTATTATATCAACAAGGCTGACTTTGTAGCCTGTCATAACCCGTCATATATCCTTAAAGGCTATAAGATGGTACAGGACGTAAAGCCGGGCGGTGTATTCCTGATTAACTGCCAGTGGACACCCGAAGAACTTGACAAGCACCTCAATGCAGAAACAAAGCAGTATATTGCAAAGAATAACATTCAGCTTTATACCGTTAATGCGATTGACTTGGCTGCACAGATAGGCATGGGCAAGCGTACAAATACAATTTTGCAGGCTGCATTCTTTGCACTCGCAAAGGTTATGCCGATTGAAGAAGCTGTACAGCACATGAAAGACGCTGCAACAAAGTCTTACCTCAAAAAAGGTCAGGACATCGTTGACATGAACCATAAGGCTATTGACGCAGGTGTTACGGCATTTGTTAAAATAGACGTTCCTGCCGAGTGGGCAAATGCAACAGAAGAAAAGGCTGAAACTGTTTTGACAGGAAATGAAAAGACTGTTAAAATGGTTAAGAATATACTTGAACCCGTTGACAAAATGGACGGTGATTCTCTCCCCGTATCCGTATTTGTTGACCATGCAGACGGTACATTTGAACTTGGTGCATCAGCTTATGAAAAGCGTGGCGTTGCTGTAATGGTGCCTGAGTGGAATGAGGCTACTTGTGCAAAATGTAACAAGTGTTCATTTGTATGTCCTCACGCTACAATCAGACCTTTTGCAATGACAGAAGAAGAAGCTGCAAACGCTCCCGCAAATACAAAGATTGCTCCGAAACCTGTTGTTAAGACGGATTATAAATATACATTGGCAATATCTCCTATGGATTGTATGGGCTGTTCCGTATGCGTAGGCGTATGTCCGACAAATTCATTGAAGATGGTTGCTCGTGAAACTCAGGACGACCAGCAGGCAGTATTTGATTACTGTGTTGCAAATGTTACAGAGAAGCCCGAAGTTGCTAATCCTGCAACAGTAATAGGCAGCCAGTACAAGCAGCCGTTGCTTGAATTCTCGGGTTCATGTGCAGGCTGTGCAGAAACATCTTATGCACGTCTTGTTACTCAGCTCTTTGGCGACAGAATGTACATTTCCAATGCAACAGGCTGTTCATCAATTTGGGGCGGACCTGCCGCAACCTGTCCTTATACAGTAAACAAAGAGGGACACGGACCTGCATGGGTTAACTCACTCTTTGAAGATAACGCTGAGCATGGTTATGGAATGTATCTCGGTCAGAAAGCAATCCGTGCAAGACTTATTGAGGACCTCGAAAAGATAGCAGCAGGCGAAAAAGCTCCCGAAAGCGTAAAGGCTGCAATAGCAGAATTTATGGCTACAAAAGATGACGGTGAGAAGAATGCAGCCGCTGCAAAGGCAGTTGTGGCAGAACTTGAAAAGCTTGACTGCGATTGCCCGACAAGACTTGACGTTCTTGAAAACAAAGAGTATCTTTCAAAGAAATCTGTATGGATATTCGGTGGTGACGGCTGGGCTTATGATATAGGCTTTGGCGGTGTTGACCATGTACTTGCATCGGGTGAAGATGTCAATATCATGGTATTCGATACAGAAGTTTATTCCAATACAGGCGGACAGGCTTCCAAGGCTTCACAGATAGGTCAGGTTGCACAGTTTGCGGCAGCAGGTAAGGCGATTGCTAAAAAGAGCCTTGCAGATATAGCGATCTCTTATGGATATATCTATGTTGCACAGATAGCAATGGGTGCAGACCAGAACCAGACTTTGAAAGCTATCAGAGAGGCTGAGGCATATCCGGGACCGTCATTGATTATCGGCTATGCACCTTGCGAAATGCACTCCATTAAGGGCGGTATGAAGAATTGCCAGGCTGAAATGAAGAAAGCCGTTGAGTGCGGATACTGGAATATGTTCAGATACAATCCGTTGTTGAAGGCAGAGGGCAAAAATCCGTTTATTCTCGACAGCAAAGAGCCTAAGACATCATATCGTGACTTCATCATGGGCGAAGCTCGTTACAGTGCATTGACACGTTCTTTCCCCGAAAGAGCAGAAGAACTGTTCCAGAAGGCAGAAGAAAAGTCTGTTGCAAGATATGAAGAGCTGAAAGAGCGTTCACAGAACTGATTACAAGAATTTTTCTCATAGAAATACCTAAGCAAATAACCCTCCTGTTTGTAAAAGAACAGGGGGCTGTTTGCGTATATGACAAAATTTATTTGAGTGTATTGACTTTTTTTTGAAGAAAGTGTATAATTGTGGTAAGATTGAAAGAGCGTTTTAGGAGGTATTTCAGATGAAAAAGTTTTGGATTATATTCATATCGGTAGCAGGCGGAGTAATGCTGCTTGCAACGGCTTTGACAGCATTTTGGGTTTTCAAGGAGAAGCAGAAAAGAGATGACGAGGAATTGGAACAGTACCTCGACAGTTCCATTCAGTAAGTAATAAAGCAGCGTGTTCTGTGTGGCACGTTGCTTTTTATATTTGCAACTATAAATGAGCAAATTTTTGATTTCTTGCGAAGCTGCATAAATATTTGCAGTTCCCGACCCCTCCGTCAAAAATTGACAATTAAAATTGTCAATTTTTGCCACCTCCCCTTTCAGGGGAGGCAAGAGTGGCAGCAACAAATTTATTGGTGCTTTTTTTACATTTCACTAATTTAAATTCATAAAAAACTGATTGTAAGCCAAAAACTCGGCTTGCCTCCCCTGAAAGGGGAGGTGGCATTTCATCACGCAAGTGATGAAATGCCGGAGGGGTCACGAGTGGGAAAATAAAGTTGAAATCAAACAAAATTTATTTTGGGCATATTTCTTTGCACAACTTTTCAAATTTGCTCGTTTATAGTTTGCAAACGGAAAAGCCGATATGACTTTAAAATCATATCGGCTTATTATCAGTATTTAATGGGGTTGGAAGAGAGATATTTCTTTACCATGAGAGCAACTTTGAATACAATAGCGTCTTCAAATTCACGCAGGTCAAGACCTGTGAGTTTTTTAATTTTTTCAAGACGGTAAACAAGGGTATTACGGTGTACAAAGAGTTTTCTTGAAGTTTCCGAAACGTTGAGGTTATTCTCAAAGAAACGCTGTATCGTAAAAAGTGTTTCCTGGTCGAGAGATTCAATAGAGCCTCTCTTGAAAACTTCTTTAAGGAACATATCACAAAGGGTTGTGGGAAGCTGATAAACAAGTCTTGCAATGCCGAGATTGTCATAGCTGACGATAGTTCTTTCCGTATCGAACACTTTGCCGACTTCAAGAGCGACCTGAGCTTCTTTAAAGGAACGTGCAAGGTCTTTAATGCCTACAACGGGAGTGCCTATGCCGATAACACAGTGTGTATAGAACTCTCCCGAGAGGGTATCGACAATCGAGCTTGCAAGCTTTTCAAGGTCTTTCGACTCTGTATCCGTCCTGATTTCCTTGACAAGTGCAATATCCGTTTCATTGATGTTGATAACGAAATCCTTGTTTTTGTCGGGGAAAAGATTTTGAATGACATCATAAGTGGAAATATCGGTTTTGGAAGAAATCTTGATGAGCATACAAACTCTTGTCACATCGGAGTTAAAGCGGAGTTCTCTTGATTTTAAGTAGATGTCGCCGGGGAGGATATTGTCAAGAATGACATTTTTAATAAAGTTGCCCCTGTCATATTTTTCATCATAGTACTGTTTAATGCTGCTGAGGGAGATAGCAAGGATAGCAGCATATTTTTGAGCGGCAAAGTCGTTTCCGGCAACAAATACAGCATATTCTCCTCTGGGTTTTGTGCCGAAAGATTTGTATGTATAGCCGTTGAGTACAAAGGGGGCGGAAGATGTAAGCATATCGGAAGTGATATGTTCATTTACTTCGCCTATTTTGCCGAGTTCGCTGCAGGCGATAACAACGGAAGTTTCATCAATCACACCGATCGTTCTGTCTATGGTGTCACGCATTTGATGGATAACTCCCTGAAAAAGTCTGTTGGACATATATATTACCTCACTTTAAAATAATTTGATTGTGAAAGTTCCTTTTCTATTTTCATCAATACTGCTATATACATTTTACACAAAAAATAAAAAAAAATCAACCTTTTTAGCAAAAAAACATTTAATTTTTATTGTTTTTTTTATAAAAAAATTATGGAATGTTACGAAATATCGGGAAAATAACACGGTTTGTGTAAAATATACTCTAAAAAATGAACAATTCACAAAATAATTGTTGCAAAAGTCCGCAAGTCATCATATAATCGAAAATGCAGTTCACAGTATATAGTATCATACTTTGAGGGGAATTTTTCGGACTGTTGAGAGTGACTGTACAGTTTTAATACAGTTGCAATTTTAAAATTTCGGTGATATAATAGAAAATCAGTAAATAAAAGTGACGGGGGATTTGAGGATTATGTTTAAAGGAGAATTGCTTTCACCGGCAGGAGATAAAGAGTGTTTTGAAAGTGCGTTGAAATTTGGTGCAGATGCCGTATATTTGGCAGGAAAAGAATTTGGAATGCGTACAGCGTCGGCAAATTTTGATTTGGACACGCTGAAACAATCCGTTGCACAGGCACATGAAAGAAATGTAAAAGTATATGTAACGTGCAATACACTTCCAAGAAATAACGAGATTGACAGAATGCCCGAATTTTTAGAGCAGGCTCAAAGTATCGGTGTTGACGCATTTATCATAGCGGATTTGGGAGTAATGTCGCTTGCGGAAAAATATGCCCCAAAGGTTGAACGTCATGTTTCCACGCAAGCGGGTATTGTAAATTATCAGACAGCGAGAGTTTTGTATGAAATGGGTGCAAAGCGTGTAGTGCTTGCAAGGGAACTGACGCTTGAAGATATTGCAGGTATCAGAGCAAAAACAAATCCCGAATTGGAATTGGAAGTATTTGTGCATGGTTCAATGTGCGTGTCGTTTTCGGGCAGGTGCTTAATATCAAGCTACATGACGGGCAGAGATGCCAACAGGGGAGATTGTGCCCAGCCTTGCAGGTGGAAATATCACTTGTACGAGGAACACCGTGAGGGACAGTATTTTCCCGTAGTCGAAGAAAGTGACGGCACATATTTATATAATTCAAGAGATTTGTGCATGATAGAACATATCAATGATGTTTTAAAGGCAGGTGCAAAGAGCCTTAAAATCGAGGGCAGGGCGAAATCCCGCCTATTATGTGGCAGTCACTACCAACGCATATCGTCATGCACTTGATGATTACTACAAACAGGGCGATAACTGGCATTTAGCTGAATGGATAAAAGAGGAATTGGAAAAAGTAAGCCACAGAGAGTATAATACAGGCTTTTTCTATGGCGGAGAGCCCGGACAGGTCACCTCAAACGGCGGATATATCCGTCATTATGATGTAGTGGCGGTATGCGACGATTACAAAGACGGAACAGCTTATTTAACCCAGAGAAACAGATTTTTCACAGGAGATATGCTTGATGTACTGCCGCCAAGCGGAGTGCCGTTCAATGTGAAAGTGGAAAAGATGTTTAATGATAAAGGCGAAGAAATAGAGGTAGCCCCTCATGCCATGCAGAAACTGACTATGCCGACAGAAATTGAAATACCGAAAGGCTCATTATTGAGAAAAAAGCGTATATGAAAGGGTGACCGTTGCTATGGATTTTGAAAATTATTATAATAACAGGAATAATCAAGTGGGAGACATAATAAATACAGAGAAACCAAAATACGTTTTTAT
>ONIF01000178.1 GCA_900317795.1 uncultured Eubacteriales bacterium
TACGGTGAAAGCCAGCCCACTATGGACGTTGCATTTAATGAAATGGTAAGCGGTTGGTATCTCTATCAGGACGAGCTTTTGCCATATACCAAAGGCAAAGAGCCGAATTACTCTCCCAAGTATGAAACAAAAACATTTAAGTTTGACGGCTATGACAAAAATGTTTATATCTGGACACCCGATGACTATGACAAAGATTCCACCGACAAATATTCCGTTATCTACATGATGGACGGTCAGAGCGTTCTTTCAAAGGAAATTGCAGGCGAAATACAGAATTGGAATGTTGCCGAGCACGTTGAAAGCATGACGGCAGCAACAGGCAATAAAGCAATCATTGTTGCGATTGAAACAGCAGGTGCGACAACAGAGGACGGAAAAGTGATTGCCACAAGAGATGATGAACTTATCCCCGACATAGGCGAATTTGCGGAATGGGACGGTCAGCCGTTAACCTCCAAAAAACGCTGTGGTGCTTTCTCGGATTTCATATATGACACAATCGTTCCATACATAGAGGAAAACTACAATGTATATACAGACGCTGCACACAATGCAGTAGCAGGCAGTTCATTCGGTGGTCTTGCAAGTTTCTATATCGGCATGGATCACTCCGACAAGTTCGGCACAATCGGTGCATTCTCCGCATCTTTCCAGATATATAAGCCCGAAACTCTGGCAGATTACGGCAACAAGGTGCTTGCCCTCGAAAACAAGCCTTTTGTATATTTCTATGCAGGCGGTTATACAACCGATACTGCCGTAGGTGATGTAGAAATATATAACGATCTCATTGAAATCGGCTATCCGAAAGACAAGCTTGTCTTTAACAAAGACGAGGACGGTGAACATTTTGTTCCCTATTGGAGAAACGTATATCCCGAATTTTTGGAAGCCATGTTCACAGGAAAGGTTTCCGCACTGGAAAGCGGTGCCCCGATTGCCTATGAAAATACAGGAGCTTCTCGTCCGACAAACGTCGAGCCTGTAAGCATTGATCCCGACGACCCGAGAACCGCTGATATAATGAATTACTTCTACTTTGACAACAGCCAAACAAAATGGGATAAAGTATATGCATGGTGGTGGGGAGAGAATCCCGTAAACAAGATTACAGGTGAAGACTGGTATGGAATACAGGGTCCGTGGCCGGGCGTTGAAATGGAAAAAATGGGCGATACCGATATTTACAGAGTAGTTGTTCCCATAGGCAATTTAGGTCTTGTATTCAGTTCGGGCGTTACAGATGACGAAATTGAAAAGGGTACAATCGGCTATCAGACAAAAGACCTTACATTCAGTTCAAGTGTTAATGCAGGTCAGATTTATACCATAGATACGTCGGTAGAACCCACACCCGGCAGAGGAATTGAAAAAACCAAATACAAATATTCCGCAGGTTCATGGTCAAACTATAACAATTAGCAATTAGCAGTGAGCAATTAGCAATTATGATGATAAAGCGGCTGACATATTAGCGTGTCAGCCGCTTTTTTCGCATAAAAAAACAAACGGCAGAGGAATTTCTGCCGTCTGCATTCAAGGCTGAAAGTTTTTTGCATGAAGGTTTGTATTATCTTCTTTTCTTTTTGTTGCTTCTTCTGGGAGCAGAGCTTTTCACGGGAGCAGCGGCTTTGGGAGCTTCTTCGGCAGCCGTTTCTTCTTCCTGACCGTCAGCCATGTATTTATATACGAGAGCCGCAAGAACCGCACCTACAAGGGGAGCTATGATGAATATCCATACATTTGCGAAAGCCGCACCGCCTGCAAATATAGCAGGACCGAAGCTTCTTGCAGGATTGACAGATGTGCCCGTGAAGTAAATGCCGAAAATGTGTACAAGTGTGAGAGTAAGACCGATTACGATACCTGCAACAGAACCGTTTGAGATTTTTGAAGTAACGCCAAGTATTGCAATAATAAATACAAATGTAAGAATTATTTCAATTAAGAGTGTTGCCCAGATATTATCTGCATAAACACCGTTTGTGCCAAGACCTGTATTTTTATCAAAGAACATTGTAAGGAACAATCCGCCCACAATACCGCCTATGAACTGAGAGCCTACATAAGCCCAGAACTCTTTGGCAGTCATTTTTTTGCTTACGAGCATAGCGAGAGATACAGCAGGGTTGATGTGACAGCCCGAGATATTGCCGATAGAATAAGCCATCGCAACGATTACAAGACCGAATGCGAGAGCCGTCATGAGATAGGCAGCATCGGGGCTGACACCGCTGCACTTAACGGCAACAGCCGTTCCGCAGCCGAAAAATACAAGCACAAACGTGCCTATGCATTCAGCGATACATTTTTTGAGTAATGACATAAAAACTTACCTCCGTTTACAGTAAAATTTCCCCCTTTGCAAAAAAATACTTTCAGCCAATACATATTTTAATTATATATTACGGAATTATTTTTTTCAACCATATTTTGCAATTATTTGGTATCAAAATTGCATCAATTTTACAAGGAAAAATGAGGAATGATTTTTATTTCTCATTCCTCATTTTAATTGCTCATTGCTAACTGCTAATTGCTAATTAGATAACGTTCCAGTAGTTGTCAAGGGTTGCAAAGTAGTCATCAACGGTTTCGGGGCGACGTATCTCAACGACACTTCCGTCCTCTCTCAAAAGCAGTTCCGCAGATTTCAATTTGCCGTTGTAGTTGTAACCCATAGCAAAGCCGTGTGCACCTGTATCATGTATCACGAGAATATCGCCAATATCTATTTTGGGGAGTTTTCTGTCTATGGCAAATTTATCGTTGTTTTCGCAGAGAGAGCCTGTTATGTCATAAACGTGGTCGCAGGGTTCATTTTCCTTTCCGAGAACGGTTATATGATGATATGCACCGTACATGGCAGGACGCATTAAATTGACTGCACAAGCATCTACACCGATATATTCTTTATAGATATGCTTTTCATGGATAGCGGTAGTAACAAGATGACCGTAGGGGGCAAGCATAAATCTGCCGAGTTCGGTGTAAATGCTGACATCACCCATTCCTGCAGGAACGAGAATTTCTTCAAATACTTTTCTGACACCCTCACCGATGACAAGTATGTCATTAGGTTCTTTGTCGGGTGTATAAGGAACACCGACACCGCCCGAAAGATTGATGAATTTTATATCAACGCCTGTTTCGTTTTTGAGTTCGACGGCAAGTTTGAATAAAATGCCTGCAAGGGTGGGATAATATTCATTGGAAACGGTATTGCTTGCAAGGAAAGAATGTATGCCGAAATTTTTTGCACCGAGTTCTTTCAGACGGAGAAAAGCCTCTTTAATTTGTTCTTTTGTCATGCCGTATTTAGCGTCACCGGGATTGTCCATGATAGTTGTAGATATAGAGAACTTTCCCCCGGGATTGAAACGGCAGGAGATAGTTTCGGGAATGCCGCAGGCTTCTTTAAGCATATCGATATGAGTAATGTCGTCAAGGTTGATAATTGCCCCTATTTCATTGGCATATTTAAATTCTTCAAAAGGGGTATCGTTTGAGGAGAACATGATTTCGGGATTTTTAAAGCCGCATTTTTTACTCATAAGCAATTCGGAATAAGAGGAGCAGTCTGTACCGCAGCCTTCTTCTTTGAGAATTTTGAGTATAGTGGGATTGGGGGTAGCTTTGACCGCAAAAAACTCTTTAAATCCCTTGTTCCATGAAAAAGCCTGTTTCAATTTTCTTGCATTTTCACGGATAGCCTTTTCATCGTATATATGAAACGGTGTAGGGTATTTCTGAATGATTTCTTCTGCTTTTTCTTTTGTGATAAACGGTATTTTAGACATCTTTAACACTCCTAAAATAAAAAAATACACGTTCATTTTACAATAAATACAGATGATTTGTCAATATTTTTAATAGCAATTTTCATTGCAGAAAGAGAAATATCATGAAAAAGACATTGATTTCACTTGTATCAAGAAACAAATTTGACAGAATACTTATCTTAATTTATATTTTGAATATATTTGACTATCTTTTCACGCTTGTACTTGTATCGAGCGGACTTTTCATAGAAGCAAATCCATTTTTAAGTACGGATATTCAAGGGATAGGGGGATTTATTTTAAAATTTGCTTTACCGCTGATACTTCTTTCCTATTTGCATATACGTTTTTCGGTAAGCACCGTAAAAAGCGAAAACGCCGTAAAAATCCTTTTGTATCTCATGCTTTCATACTACGTGATAATCAATGCATTTCATGTTTTCTGGCTTTGCTGGGCGGTGGTAATGTTTATTTAAAGCTATAAATGAGCGAATTTCAAAAGTCTTACAAAGAAATATTCCCGAAACAAATTTTATTTAATTTCAACCTTATTTCCGCCCTCGTGACCCCTCCGTCATTTCATCACTGACGTGATGAAATGCCACCTCCCCTTTCAGGGGAGGCAAGCCGATTTTTTAACTTACAATCAGTTTTTTATAAATTAAAATTGGTAAAACGTAAAAGAAATACACCTATACATTTGTTTCTGCCACTCCTGCCTCCCCTGAAAGGGGAGGTGTCAAAAATTGACAATTTTAATTGTCAATTTTTGACGGAGGGGTCGGGAACTGTGTATATTTGTACAGTTTCACGAAAAATCAGAAATTTACTCACTTATAGTTTAAAGGCAAAAAAACAAGGCTCGGAACCAACCAGCCCCGAGCCTCATATTTAATTCAATCGGTTTTCAATTCAGTCAAATCAAGATGCTGCAGCTGCTGTTGTTGCACCATAAACTGTGCCGAGTTTTGTAGCCCAGTCCTTAGCTATCTGCTGATACTGAACACCGTCTGATGTCCACTTTGTTCTTGTA
>ONIF01000039.1 GCA_900317795.1 uncultured Eubacteriales bacterium
ACCGTAAGTCAACAAAAAGTCAGCCTTGCGGCTGACTGGCAATTCATCTCCGACCAATAGAGGTCGGAGTCTTCTTGCCACATTAGGATAAAATAAAGAAGAATGACAAAGAATTGCAGCTTTGAAAGACGTTTCCGTCTGCGGATCAGAGCAATCAGGTTCACCGCCAGAGCTACAACGCCAACCATCAAAGACACATAGAACATAAAGCCGAAGCGGATATCTTCGATTGATTCCGAAATCGTATAGTAAGTACCTGTCAGCCGACCGAAAATGGGCAAGGCAATCTGTAATCCCCACAGAATCAGGATTAGCTTCCAGTATAAGCTCCTGCGAATATTCTCAGAGCTGCAGTGCAGGATATAGAGAGCCAGCATCGGGGTGAGCGTCGATGCAAGCAGTGTGCTCAGAAAATTAAATACTCCTTCGAGCGGTGGAGTGTTTATAAACAAAAAGTTAAAAAGTTCAAACAGATTGCTTGCAGCGATAACGGAGAAGAAAACGACACAATACTGCTGCCACCATTTTTCAATATCACGAAGAACCAAAGCGACAACTGTTCCCATTACGCCTATCAATAGTGTAGTCAAAATTTCCGTAAGATCAATTACCACAGACCAATCGCTCATGGCCGCAGCCCCCTTATCGGAAATCTCAATCGTGAGAGTTGATTGCGTATCTGTTCGGCTGAAATCGGCTTGACGAGATATCCGCAAGCACCGGTGTTCCATGCCTCCGGCGAATAATTGGCATATGCGGTCAGATAGATGATGTTGATGCGAGGATTTAGCTTTAACAGCTCATGGCAAAGATCAAGCCCGCTGAAATTGCCCATCTCTATATCTAAGAAAGCTAAATGTATCCGAATGGATTTTGCAAAGGTTAGTGCCTCTTTTGGAGAGGTAAAGCCGGTCACCGAAGCGTTCGGCAGCAGCTTGCAGATTACATTCATTCCGCCTTTGAGGACAATCTTTTCATCATCCACCATGATGATATTAGGTTCTTCCACTGTGCTGTCTATCGCTTCCAGCAGAAGATTGATGTCAATTTCAAGGCATTTGGCAATCCGTATCATTGGGTATAATAATACTTTCATTATAGACGATTGGAAAAAGAAACGCAATAGTTTGTTTCATCGATAAAGTGTTTCATTGTGACACGCTTTATTGGATTGAAAGATTTATTGTGATAAAATGCTTTTGCTTGCGGTGTAAATTAATTTACATTTTGCATGGAAACTGTAAGTTACTTTACATTTCGGAACTATATTGCAAATTGCTTTTATCAGAAATTTGTGTTATGATATAGTCAGCGAAAGAGAAAAAATAAAAAAGGAGGATATTTATGGATTACATAATGGAAACTGACGGACTGACAAAAATATATGGTTCCAAAGCAGCAGCGGATAATATCAATATCCATATCCGTGCAGGAGAAATATATGGTTTGATTGGTCGTAACGGTGCAGGAAAAACTACAATTATGAGAATGCTCAGCGGTCTTTCATCTCCTACCAAGGGAACATTTACGCTGTTCGGAAAAACAGGAAGTCAGGCTCGCAGGGAAATGAAAAATGTCGGGGTTCTTATCGAACATCCCGGACTTTATCCCAATCTTTCCGCATATAAAAATTTGAAAATCAAAGCAATCGCTATGGGGTGCGATACGAAAAACGGATATATTGAAAATTTGTTGGAATTGATTGGTCTTGAAAATGTCGGGAATAAACCGTGCGGTTCGTTTTCACTCGGTATGCGTCAGCGTCTTGGTATCGGATTGGCTTTGGTGGGTGATCCGAAACTGATAATACTTGATGAGCCTATAAACGGTCTTGATCCACAGGGTATCGTTGAAGTAAGAAAGATGCTTGCACAGCTCAGGGACGAGAAAAAAATAACTGTCATGATTTCAAGTCACATTCTTGACGAACTCGGAAAATTGGCGGATTCATACGGAATTGTCCATGAAGGCAGGCTGGTAGATGAATTTACAACGGGTGAGCTTCATAAACGCTGCGGAAAATATATTTCCGTCAGAACGGACGATAATGCAGGTGCCGAAAAAGTTCTGAGAAAAGCAGGCTTTAAAGAAATAGCCGCTGACAATGACGGATTTATCCGTATCAGTGAAAGGCTTGATGATGTAAAGCAGGTTGTAAAGAAACTGGTTGAGGCTGATATTGTTCCGAATCATGTCAGTGTATCCGATATTTCTTTGGAGGATTATTATTTGAGTGTTACAGGGGGGAAACACAATGGGTAAATTGATAAAAATGGATTTTTACAGGCTTTTCCAGTCCAAAACATTCTGGATATCAGCAGCCGTTATGTTTTTTCTGCAGGGAATTACATCATTTTCTATGCCCATACTGCAAAAAAATCTGCTGAAGTTTGCTTCCGTACCTGCGGAAAATGCAAGTGAAATGCTTGATACAAAGCTTTCGGAAATATTTTCTTCGCCTATGATGTCGTTCTTCATGCTCATCATGTTCATATCTGCAACAACATTTCTTTTTGCGGATATAAGGGACGGATATGTAAAAAATTTTGTCGGTCAGATAGCAAGAAAAGGCTATTCCGCCATATCCAAATTCATTGTAGTTTGTGTACATAATGCTTTTTTTATGTTGTTGGCTTTGTCGGGAAATATTTTAGGCGTATTGCTTTGTCCCGATTCTTCTTTGATAGTCGATTCGGCAGTTGGTTCGGGAATTGTTGTGTTTTTTGTAAAGCTGCTGCTCAGCTTTGCGATGACATCAATTATATTGTTCCTCACGACAGGTTTGCGTAATAAGACGCTTGCAAGTGTAGTAGGTGTGCTTTTCAGTGTAAGTGCTTTGGGACTTCTCTATATGGCTCTGAATCAGCTTCTTTCTATGGTTGGCATTAAAAATTTTGATGTTTCCAACTTTGCACCCGATCAATTGTTCAATTCACAGTTTGATACTGCCGCCATTGGTGCAGTTATCAATGCAATTATTGTTTCAGTTGTGTTCATTGGCGTGTTTGTGGGCTTGACTGTGGCAATTTTCAATAAACGTGATGTAAAATAATTTAAGGATAAAGACGGTACTGTTGCCAAAAAGTATTTTGCAGTAACAGTTACCCTTGAGCCGTTCATTGCTTATTTAAAACGAAAAAATACAGGCTGTAAATATCTCTATACCGAAATTTCCGCATATAATACAGGTGTGCATTTGTACATAGAAGATAATTTGAACATCTTGCTTGCATTACAGGAACAAGGTGTAAATATATATCTTATGCACCTTGACGATGAACAAAAAATAAGTTCCATGATTAAAGGGACAGATTTAAAAATAGTGGACACTCGGTCCTAATTAAAAAAAATGCAGAAATAGCCCGAACTTTCCCAATAAAGACAGCGGAAAGTTCGGGTTGCTTTATGTTTATAAGTTAATTTTCTCTATTTTACAGGAATGTTTTTTTGACTTTTCGTTATAGTTGATACCAACAAGCACCATTTCACCGACATAATTTTCTAAAATGGTGGGGTATTTCTTTTCTTTGATTTGATTAATGGCACTGTTGGCTGTTTCATTCCATTTCAATTCAACTATCATAGCAGGAAGTGAAGTATCACGTTTGGGAATGAACACAACATCGGCTATGCCATGACCTGTCGGCAGTTCCTCGACTTTCAAATAGTAATCAATACAGATAATATATGCAAACTTGATGACATAACGAAGTGCCTGTTCATTATTATAGAACATTGGTGCATAGTTCATCTCACGAACACGTACAATGGTGTTTACTACTTCGGTTTCGTTGCCGTTTAAAGTGTCCTGCAATAGTTTTTCGGAAGCCTGTACCAATTCACTCAGACGCTTATTACTCGGTCTGTTAAGCAATCTCTTGAATTCCATTCGCAGTTCTTCATTCGGAATACGAGCCTGTTCCGTTTCATCATCATAAACCAGATAGCCCAGATGTATCATAAGTGTTAAGACATCATCACTTGAATTGAATGTTTCAAAATCGTTCTCGAAATCGTCTGTATAAACTTCCACAGGTTCTCCTGCAATAAGCCGCAATATTTTATTTTGTAAGCCGTCCATATTCATTCCCACATAGGTTTTCAGAGATTCAGCGGCAGATGTTTTTCTCCAGTATGATTTAAACTCTCCCATCTGCATTGCCATCATCACAGAATACGGATTGTAGATAGGTTCACAGCGTTTAAAATCATAACCGTCATACCATTGTTTTGCCTGCTCAAAACTCATATGATACTGTTCACACAAGAATTTGACTTCTGTTTCGGTAAATCCTGTATATCTGACAAAAGGACCCGGCTGAAGAATGGTAAACTCCCTAAAATCAGATACTGCCGATTCCGAACCATCTTTTTTGATAGGCAAAATTCCCGTCATATATGCAGCAGCTATCGCTTTTGATGTAAAATTGCCGTTTTTGAACCATTCCCTAAGCAAATTCAAATAGGCTTTTTGTGTTTGTTCATCATTTTTTGCTTCTCGGATAACGGCATCCCACTCGTCAATGATAAACACAAATTTCATTTGGGTTACTTCTGTATATGCTATCATGCAGTCGGACAAACCTGTTTTGTTTTTTAATTCCGGATACTCGGATATCAGCTCGGAATGTATGGAGTCTGCAATTTTATTGACAACTTTTTTGATATTGCCGTCCTGTCTTGTGACATCGGATATAAAGCCTGCAATATCCAGATATATCACGTTGTACTTGTTGAGATGCTCTGCATAGCACTTGGTCTTGCTGATTTCTTTATCATCAAATAAACTGTGAGAATTGCAGGTATGGTCATAATAGGCACACAACATCTTTGCAGCTATAGATTTACCAAAACGGCGTGGGCGACTGATACAAACCAATTTATTAAGAGTATTGATTCGTCCGTTGATAAGTTTTATCATTCCGGTTTTATCAATATAGTCACTATCTAAAATTTCAGCAAACCCACCATTACCGGGATTAAGATAAGTTCCCATATAAATTGCCCCTTTCATTCCTTGTTTTCTTAATTCTAACATAAAATCATCACTTAATCAAGCAAATAAGAATATGATTTACGCAATTGTTTGAGGTAAAAACAATATCTGTAAGAGTTGAATTTTAAAAAAATGTCATTTTTTTGTAATTTCATGCAATAAGTTTAAAAAAATTACGAGTATATAGATAGAAAGCAATTTGAACGGAGGTGTCTGAATGAATGACAGTCAGATAGTCAATATGTACTGGGAGAGAAATGAAAAGGCGGTCGAGGAAACGCAGAAAAAATACGGTAGTTTCTGTTATTCTGTTGCATACAGCATTCTTTGTAATGAAGAAGATGCAAAAGAAAGTGTCAATGATACATACCTTGATGCATGGAATTCCATACCGCCCCATAAACCGTCGGTATTATCGGCATTTCTCGGAAAAATAACAAGAAGAATCTCCATTGATAAATGGAGAAACAAGAATGCTGCCAGACGTGGCGGCGGACAAATTACAGATACTCTTGATGAACTTGCGGAGTGTATCCCTGACAGTAACGGCATTGAAAAGCAGTTGGAAGAAAAGGCTTTGAATGAAACGATAAATTCATTTATCAAATCACTGCCCGAAAAGGAACAAAAAATTTTCATCTGCCGTTATTGGTATCTGGATTCGATAAAATCCATCTCTGAACAGTTTGGATTTTCACAGAGTAAGGTTACATCAATGCTTTTCAGAACAAGAGAAAAACTGCGTAAAATTTTAATGGAGGAGGGCTTTATATGAAAGCGACAGATATTTTGAAAGCGGTCGGAGAAGTCGATGAAGAAGTTATTGCCAATGCAAAGAAAAATCAAAAGTCAAATAAAAAAGTGCTTATAGCAGTGGGAACGATTGTGGCTTGTGCGGTATTTGGCTGTATAGGGGCAATTATACTGAATATGCCGAAGAATAATGTTGTTGAGGAGCCTACTGCTGTGGAGTATAAAGAACAAAGTATTGATCCTGTATTGGCATTTGCAGATGAACCAATCGGATTTGTTGAAAGAAAAAATATATCAAACACAAATAATACAAATGCTTATTGGAATATGACACCCCAAACGAAAAAAACATCAATGCTGAATATCTATTCGGAAAATTATCTCGAAATCAATAATTTGCTTAGTACGATAATCAACGGCAATTTGAATGACGAACAGGTGAGTGAACAGAAAGCAAAAATATATGAAATTGTGAACAGACACGAAAATGAAGAACAGCGTGAAAACTTAAAAGGTCTTGTTGATTATATTTTTTCTTATCTTGAAACGACAGGTAAAAAAGATGACTTATCTAAAACAAGAAATTATTATGCTAACATGGTACGTGGGGAATATGGGGATTTAAGTGATGAACAGCTTAATCAAATCATCACATTACGACTGACAAGATTTTATCCAAAAAAGTCCTATCCGTACAGTGAAGCCAAGATAGCCGGTATCATAGATGACAGCTATGAAAAGTTGACGATTGATACCGTAAGAACAATCATAGACGATAGCAAAGGTAAAACAGACAGGTTGTATTACATTAAATCGGAATGTCAGAAAATACAGCGTTATGCAGATGTTGTTTTCGACAGTTCATCATTTAATGTGAATTATGATGATTATGTCATATACTACTCCAATAACAATCATGACATAATAAAAATAAAAGGAAATACAGTTTACTTCTATCAGATTGATGATAATGAAAATATAATCAACGAAGAAGTATTGTACCCTGCTAAATGACGGAGGGGTCTCGGGGGCGGAAATAAACTTCAAATACTATAAAATTTATTTCATGGCTATATCTTTGTGCAAGTTTCAGATTTACTCATTTATAGTATGTAAATTATATGGTGTTTTTTTGTGAGGTGTCAAGGTGTTTTGAAAAAATTATCGCAAAATATGCCGTAGAATGAAAAATGGGTGTGTTATTGATATTTCAATAATACACCTGATTTTTTCAAAAAATATGTTGTTGCTACGCTTTGAATGTGCTAAAATATAAATATATTAGCTGATTTGGAAAAACGCTGTCGGGAGGCATTACAGCAGATAGAGAACAAGAAATATGCTTCATCTTTCAAGCGTGAAACTGTATTTAAATATGGTGTTGCATTTCATGAAAAGAGTTGTTTAGTCAAAAAAGGATAAATTTTATAAAAGGGGAATATTTCAAGATGAAAAGATTTTTTCTTTTTATGTTTTTGGCAGTGATTATATTTTTTACTTTTGGTGCTGATGTCAATGCGGCAGATGAAGAATATGAAAATTATTCGGCTGTGCTGTACGACAGTTCAAATGGTCTGCCTGCATCCGATGCAAATGCCATTGCACAGACGGATGACGGCTTCATCTGGATAGGCAGCAACAGCGGATTGATACGCTATGACGGAAACAAATTTGAATATATGTGGTATGATATAGGCATAACGGGTGTAGAGTGTCTGTATAAAGACAGCAAGGACAGACTTTGGATAGGAATGTCCGACAACGGCATAGCCGTTATGGAAAATAATATTATCTGTTTTATGGATGAACAGTTGGATTATGACATTGTTCGCAGCATAGCGGAAGACGGAAGCGGAAATATATATTTTGTATTCAGTCAATATATCATAATGCTTGACAGCAAGATGGAATACCATATTTTGGAAGATGAAACGATCAATGAAATGTATTTCAATATTGCTGTTTCGGGCAGTGACGGACTTGTCTATGTTCTTTCGTCCGACAGTGATATTTTCACCATGAAAGACGGCAAAGTTACCGATTTTGCGGATCACAGGGAAAGTTTACTTACAGAAGTTACCTGTATTCTGCCGGACAGAGAAAATCCCGGACAGGTATATTTTGGAATGAGAACAACAGTATGGCATTTAAATCTTCGTGGAGATATTTCCGATTGGGAGTTAGTCGGATTCAGTGAATTTTCAATAAACGAGATGGTGTATATTAACGGAGAAATCATGATGTGCACGGGAAATTATGCCGGATTTATTGACGGCGAAAATATCAGCCTTTTTGAGCATTTGTCCATGAATTCCCCGATCAATCACGTTATGCGGGATTACGAGGGAAATCTGTGGTTTACATCTGCACGTATGGGCGTAATGAAAGCAGTACCCAATCAATTCACGGATATTTATGAAAAGTACGGCATAGCGAATGATGCTGTAAATGCAGTGTGCAAATATGACGGAAAGCTTTTTGTGGGGACGGATATGGGGCTTACGGTAGCAGATGATAAAGGTCCGTGTTCTTCTGTACCGATAAAAACAGTCATAATAACGGAATACGGAGAATTGGAAGAAAATGACCTGTTAAGACTTATTGGAAATTCTTGCATAAATTCCATAGTATGTGACAGCAAAAACAGATTGTGGATAACAGCGTGGAAAGATTGCATATATTGTTATGAAAAAGATACTGTGACTGTTTATAGTACGATGGCGGGACTTGTTTCGGATAATATAGTCGGGTGCCTTGAAAGAAAAGACGGTTCTATGCTTGTTGTTATGTCGGACGGCTTCAATATCATATCTGACGGCAAAGTTTTATCCGATTACGAAAACAATCAATTTCCCAATAAACATATCGTATGTGCCGCAGAGGGCGAAAATGGAGATATTATTCTCGGTACAGGCGACGACGGCTTATATGTTGCGGAAAAGAGCGGAGGCATCAATCATATAGCTTCGTATGAAGGTCTTTCTTCCAGAAAAATCATGCGTATCAAAAAAGATCATAAAAGGGATATTTACTGGATAATAACAGGAAATTCCATTGCATATATGACACCCGACTACATAATAAAAACGGTAAGTTCTTTTCCGTATAAAAATAATTTTCATATGTATCAGAACAGCAGGGACGAAATGTGGATTTTGGGCAGTACAGGCATACTTGTTGTTTCGACAGAAGATATGATGGCGGATCAAGCGGAAAATCCGATATATTACGGCATGGAGGACGGTCTGCCGTATATTCCGGCAGCAAATTCATACAGTGAACTGACAGAAAACGGTGATCTTTATGTTGTAGGCAACAGAGGTGTTTTCAAAGTGAATATAGAGAATTTTTCCGAAAACACCCCTCCCGTGAAAGCAGCCGTGCCGTATATAGAGGCAGACGGAACAAGAATATTTCCCGATGATAAGGGCAATTTCAATATCTCGTCAGACGTAAAAAAGCTGACCGTATATGGATATGTGATGAATTATTCATTGACGAAAATGTCTGTTTCATACCGCCTTGAAGGCTTTGACGAGTCGTATAAAACGGTTGACCGCCGTGAATTTGCCACTGTTGATTACACCAATCTTTCCGGCGGAGAATACAATTTCGTCATGCAGGTGAAAAATACAAGAGGAATTGTCAATCAGACGGTATCTGTAAAAATAATAAAGGAAAAATCTTATTTTGAACAGATATGGTTTACAGTTTTAGTAGGTCTGCTGATACTGACACTGATAGGAATATGTACACGGCTGTACATGGTGGTAAAAATGAAAAGGCTCGAAAAAAAACAGCGTGAAAGCATGATGCTTGTGCATGACATCACGGAGGCTTTTGCAAAAGTCATAGATATGAAAGACAAATATACCAATGGACATTCTACCCGTGTGGCAAAATATACCGTCATGCTTGCAAAAGAACTTGACTGTGATGAGGAAACGGCTGAAAAATATTATTACATAGCTCTCCTCCATGATATAGGAAAGGTCGGAGTACCGTCGGAAGTTCTTAATAAACCCGGAAAACTTACCGATGAAGAATTTGATATTATCAAATCACATACGGAACTCGGCTATGAAGCACTGAAAAATATCCGTATCATGCCCGAACTTGCCCTCGGTGCACAGGCTCACCACGAACGTCCCGACGGAAAAGGATATCCCAATCATCTAAAGGGTGACGATATACCCCGTGTCGCACAGATTATTGCAGTAGCTGACTGTTTTGATGCCATGTACTCAAATCGTCCTTACAGAAAACGAATGAATTTTGACAAGGCTGTGTCTATTATCAGGGAATGTGCGGGTACACAGCTTTCGGAAGATGTAGTGGCAGCTTTTTTGAAACTCGTTGAAAAGGGAGAATTTCGTGATCCCGAAGATAACGGAGGCGGTACTACCGAAAATATCGAAAATATCCGCAAATGATTCGGTGATTATCGGTTAAAATATTTAAACGGCTGTTAAGGCATACAAAGATGCTTTAACAGCCGTTTTTTGCGTTCTGTCAAATATTAGGAATGAACCTATCAAAAATATAAAAAATCAAACACAGCAAATTGACTCTGCTGTGTTTGGCTGAAATTATTTACCACGAGCTGCAACAATGCTTGCCGTTTTATATGTGTGTCATTCCTTGTCCTTGACGCTTTCCACCATATCCCACTTTTTCATTGAGTGCATAGCAATAAAGTGACTTATCACCATATAAGCAAGTACAAGCAAAATCGTGAATATATATTCATTAAAGCTGTTGGCAAAGACATATTCTCTGCCCTCTGTACTGAGTTTTTGCAGGGCCGTCTTTGCAATATATATGCCTGACGGCAAGCCTATGATACATGAGCATACAAATTGTAAAAACGACTGTACAAACCATTTCCTTGAAACTTCACTGTGCTGGAAACCGAGCGTTCTCAATACACAAAGTTCCCTTTTCTTTTCAAGAAGATTTGTCTGAGCCGTATTGATGACAATCACAAGACCTATGACGATTGCAAAGCCTATTATGATCCATGCGGCTAAATCGTATGTTTTGAATATTTTTTCATTTCCCTGATACGACAGCCTTGTAAATACCGTATACAAATAATTGTCATCTTCCGTGAGAAATCCGAGAAGCTTTTGTTCATCATTCTCCGAAATGTTGCATATCACCGAACCTAATGTTACATCACCGAGTTTTTCGGCAGCCTGATAGGACATATACTGGAAACGGCTTATCGACTGGTCGGAAATCTCCTCTATCTTTACAGGTACACCGTCTATATCAAGACCGTTTACAACGGCAGATTTTGTTTTTCCGTTGAATGTGAAGTCAGCCTGATAATACGGCATTTTCTGCACGTCTTTTACAAACGGCAAATCACTCATTGACTTCATGAAGTCATCATCAGGATCTGCTTTAAAGAATATCTGGCAGTCGTAATTTATCCTTTCATCATAAAGCTGATGTAAAAGATAGTTTTTTGAAGTGATAAAGGCAAGTGCCGAAAAAATCATCATGACAGATGCCGAAATACATATCACGGAAAACGCAAAACGCATTTTATTTCTCAACATAGTCGCAACACTGAATTTTGTCATTGGTGAAGATTTTGCAGTCAGTTTCTGCAAAATCTTTGGAATTTCCGCTGTTTCGGGTGCAGGTCTGGACATAGCCTCTGAAGGCAGTATTTTTGAGATTGTGCCTGTACTTATGAGAGTGGAAATCTGTCCGACAACTATCGTCAATAGTGCCGACAGCAGATACATTCCGATATTTACTTTAAACGTGAATTCGGGCAGGGGAAAAAAGTCCTTGTAATAATCTCCTACATACCTCATAAGGCAATATCCGATAACGCTTCCGAGAACTATCGAAAAGACCGATACTATGAAATTGACTTCACAGTAAAGCATTTTTATGCTTGTTTTGGAACTCTTCCGCCATAAACTCCGCTTCATCGGCTCCTTTAACCATAACACTAAAAAGATAATCCACTGCATTTTCGCATATTTTAGGACTTATTGCAGATGAGTTAATTAATACGACTTTTTTCCGGTCTGCAATTGGTTGAATTGCCAAAATAACACTACTGATAGAACCCATTACTACTTGAACACTGTCAATTGTAATTAGTTTGTTGAAAGCAGATACACCTCTTACTGCCTCTGAGTGAGAGTCTTCATAAATTATACTTAATTTCTTGCCATTGATCCCTCCTTGCTCATTAATCTCATCTTTTGCAATTTCCAAACCTCGTTGAAGAGAAATTCCATAATTT
>ONIF01000330.1 GCA_900317795.1 uncultured Eubacteriales bacterium
TCTCCGATAACATCTTTATCATCGGAATTTTTATACTTTTTCGTACAGTAATCAATATATGCCGCTTCAAAAACACTCCATATATCTTCTTCCTGCCATGTTTCAATCAACATATGCAGATTGCTGCGGGTAGGATTTTTTATCATATTGACAACCGTATCCATAGCCGTTTCATACAAGTCAAGGCGTACACTTTCAAGATATTTCGTTTCGGCAATATGCGAGAAATAGAAAGCTGCCGCAGCTTCCGCCATAACTCCGCACATTTCAATCTGTTCATTTATGGCAAATTCTTTGATATATCCCGTATGTATCATCTTCTTGACTTTATCAAGAACGGCAACTTTATCGGGAACAAGTGCTTTCAATTCATCTCTTTCGTTTTCAATAGAAATAAATCTTCTCAAAAAATTATTTTCCCCTGCGATTTTTTCGCACTCTATCAGAACCTGTACATCATTGCTATCACCGTTCCTGCATGACATAGGCTCTGAAACCATCTCATAATCACGCAGAATAATGCTGACAGCCTCCTGAACAGCCTCACGGAGACCTTCTATAAAAATCTTTATAGCTTTACTGCCTTTGTCCGAAGGTTCCGTTTGATTGGACGAAAGTTCATAAACATTGCCGCAGTCGGGATTGGAACATCTCAACTGTACACCGCAATGTTTGAATATATCGTCATAACAAATATTCAGTTCCAGCTTACTCCTGCAATCGGGACACACAATCCCTTTAACTTTATTTTCCATAAAAAAATCATTCCTTTGCTATTTTTTTGACATCAGACAGTTTTGTTATCAAAATAGAACGAGCCTGCAAATCTGCAAGCTCTGCCTGATAATAATATTCATTTGTGGCTGTATTCTTGCGAATGATACAGCCCTGAAACATATAATCGACACCGTTGTATTGAACGACAGTGTTGAGATTTGCCTTAACTTCTTTTGTATCCATTTGTTCCTCCAAATAAAATACAGCTTCAACGAATTTCGCCAAAGCTGTACAGTTACAATTATTTTATTTTTGCTTTCAGACATCAAATTCACCACTCATATACAATTTTTCAAGATTATGTTCCTCACGAAGTTCCCTGTTTGTTGCATCTGCAAATGATACAAGCCTGTTTCCGGAAAGAATAAAATAACAATCCGGACGCATGATCTTATTTGTCAAAAGTTTTGTATTATGAGAAGTTATCATTACTTGGGTATTGGTCATTTTCTCAAGTATTTTAACGATATATTCCGAAAGTTCATAGTGATAGTAGGCATCAAATTCATCTATATATACCAAAGAAACATCAGATGCTGTTTTATACCAGTAATAAAAAGTGTACAATGCACGGGTTCCGCTTGAAGCCGTCTTAAAAAACGGCAGCGGAACAGATGTATTGAAATACAAGCGTTTTACACCATCTGTATCTTTGATAATAGCCAGATTTTCCTGTATTCCCGTAATATGCAGAAACTCTTCAAACTCTTTCAGATTTTTATTATCCAAAATGAAATCATAATAATCCTTGCTGTTGGTCTTGTAACCGATATACCTGTTTTCATCAAGATTCCTGAACCAAAGCATATTTGAAACAAATCTTATCATCTCACGCAAAGGATGCGTTTTCGGCAATACCGTATTATTGACAACATATTTCAAAATACATTCCGTATCCTGAAATGCCCAGTTCAGCGTCGGTGCAATTCTGTCAATACCCTGAATATCGCCCTTTTTCGTCTGATAGTCATACTCATACAAAATTTCACCATTCAAAACCAATTTTTCATAGATAAGGTTTTTTACAGCATCTTTTCTGTAAGTATAATCTATCGCACTCTCTCCAAACTGAAAAATATAGCTGAACTCTGCAAAATCATTTTTTCCGTCCGAACACAAATAGTAATCATACAATTCGGCAGAAACATTTTTATTCGTCAAATGCGAAACAATATCAAAAATTGCAAGCCCTAAATTTGTTTTTCCCACAGAGTTTTTACCGTAAATAATCGCTTTACTGATCAGCCCGTCCGTTACACACTGAGGATTGAATTTATATTCACGGATATTTGACAGATCCAATTCAATTTTTTCGCCAAAGTTCTTAAAACCCTTGACACTGAATTTTTTAAGCATAATCATCACCCTGTATAATTATACTCTTAACATCTATTGTCTGTCAACAGATACCGTAATTTTTTTACGGCATTATCTTTTTGCACTCTTTACAATGCGGATAATACTGCCGTTTACAGTCTTTTTGCTGTTATCTATGGAATTTACTACAAAGGCTATCGTATCCGATCGCATAACGGGCTTTCTGCAATGGCTTGAATGTGAAAGGGCATTTGCACCGTTGGACAGCTTTATCAGATAGGTACCTTTTCTTATATCCAAAACCTGACCTGTATAAAGACTGCCCGGACTCATGTTTTTCAAAAGTTCGGTCTGCTTGCTGTCCTCTGCAAGACGGATACTTGCACCGATACTTAACGGCTCATTTTTATCTCCACGACCGTGTATTTCGGTTATTCGTACCATCACTCTGTCACCGACGCTGAACTTTTCGCTGACATCTGTTATCCAGTCCCATGACAATTCACTCGGCTGTATTGTACACTCTGCACCGAAAATCTCCACTCTCACGGCATTATAACTGACACCGATTATCCTTGCCTCAACAAG
>ONIF01000199.1 GCA_900317795.1 uncultured Eubacteriales bacterium
ACGGAGTACAGAAATATTAACACTGTTTTCGCTGTTTTCGGTGCAGACAAGCTTGTCATTTTCGCCAAGCACAACGCCTGTTTTTTCAAGAATGGATTCCGCATCGGAACTTATTGTATTGATAGTAACGGTTTTTTCTCCGTCGGTAACGGTAACTGTCTTGGAAGTCATTGCAACAGCGGCAGCGGCTGTAAGGCAAACCGTACCTATGAGAGCAATCGAAATGGCTTTTTTAAGACTTGAACTTTTTTTATTGTCCATGATAATTATCTCCTTGTAAGAAGTGTAATAGTTTTGTAATCAAATTTTAATCAACAATGACATTATAAAACAAACATCTGTAAATGTCAAATAAAATAAACTTAACTTTTTGTACAATATGAACAATGAAATATTTTCAAAAGGTATGAAAAGGGCTTAAAAAATGCGTTTATTATGTCAGAAAAGGGAGGAAAACAGCAAAAGTATGTGCAAATTGCAGAAATCTTACAATTCGTAAAAAGAGTTACAAATATGTTACATTATTGCAAAATGTACGAAACAGATATATAATTAAATCAAATATATTCAAAAAGTATGGTTATTACGGTGAAAAATAGATTTGCGGAAGTTTTGGCGATTGAAAGTGAGGGTTTTTCAATGAATAACAATAATAACAGGCAGTCAATCAATAACTATGTTTACGACAGGCGGAGAAATACGCATTCCGAACCTGCACATGACGAAAGTGATTTTGATTTTACCGAAAGGAATGATGAAAGCAGGAATAATTCATCTTCAAGTATGTATAATTCCTATGTATCCGAAAATGACTATAATTCATATACAACAGGGTATTCTTCTTCCAATTCATATCAAAACGGCAATACATTCAATAATCAGCCCCCACAGCAAAATAATTTCAATAACTTCAATAATTACAGTCAGCCCTCACAGCAAAGTAATTTCAATAACTTCAATAATTACAACCAGCCCTCACAGCAGAATAGTTTCAATAACTTCAATAATTACAGTCAGCCCCCACAGCAGAATAATTTCAATAACTTTAACAGTTATAATCAGCCTTTGCGACAGAATAACTTCAATAACAGTCAGTCGGTATGGCAGACCGATTTTGGCAACTTGAATAATAATTATAATCAGCCTGTACAGCAAAATTACAATAATAATACACCTGCCGGACATAATGCGATAGAGGTACGTTTGCCGAATAAAACATCGCTGTCAACTGCTATTACGCTCATAAGTTTTGGGGGATTATTTATACTTATGATTGGAATTGCTATACTTTCAGCGGTATCGGGCTGGCAGGGTGACTCTTTGATGATTGTTATGATGTCAATCTTCTTTTTGGGATTTTTTTCAATATTTTTTTCAATGGCATTCGGTTCGCAGATAGACAGAAGGCAGAATTTGAAGAAGTGCAAAACACAGGTAAGAGGTCGCCTTGTAGGATATGATAAACGTCGTCGCAGTCACAAACACCATCATTACACCGTATATGCACCAAAGTATGAGATATTCGTAAACAACCATTATGAGATACGCACGGTAGATAATTTTGAAAAGGGAAAGACTTGGGGAGAGGAAATCAATCTGCTTGTAAATCCCGACGGATATGAAGCGATACCCGCCACAAAAGACGATTTCCCCAAACGGAGTGCAGGCGAATGGATAGGTGCATTGATTCTGGCAATATTTATTATAATAGTATTCGGTTATCCGATTTTAATGATGTTTCAGAGTATGTAAGAGGAAGATGTTATGAAGATGATATTTGATACCCATGCACACTATGATGATAAGGCGTTTGACAGTGACAGGGAGGAACTTTTGGAAAAGCTTTTTTCGGAGAGTGTGGGATATATAGTAAATCAAGGGACGGATTTAAAGCTGTCGGAATACAGTATATTTCTTGCGGAACAATATGAAAATATGTATTGTGCGGTAGGCATACACCCCGAAAATATCACAGAGAGCAGTATTGATGATATAGAAAAAATAGAGCGTCTTGCAGGTCACCCGAAAGCCGTTGCAATAGGAGAGATAGGTCTTGATTATTATTGGGATATTCCCAAAGAACCGCAAAAAGTCATATTTGAAAAGCAGTTGATACTTGCCAATAAGTTAAATATGCCTGTAAACATACATGACAGAGAGGCTCACGGAGATGTGCTTGAATACTTGAGAAAGTACAAGCCGAAAGGTATTCTGCACAGTTTTTCGGGAAGCGTAGAAATGGCAAGGGAAATTGTAAAGCTTGGAATGTATATAGGCATAGGCGGAGTTGTGACGTTCAAGAATGCAAGAAAGTCTGTTGAAGTGGTGCAGGACATACCGCTTGAAAGGATAGTTTTGGAAACGGACTGCCCGTATTTATCGCCCGTGCCGTTTAGGGGAAAGCGAAATCACTCGGGAATGATAGTATATACAGCGGAAAAAATTGCAGAGATAAAAAATATTTCGGTTGAGGAAGTTCTGAAAGCGACTTGCGAAAATGCAAAAAAAGTTTATAATATAATATGAGGTGTTTTTTATGAAGAAATCAAAATTATTGTTTGCAATAGTGATTTCAGCGGCAGTTATGATGTCGGCTGCATCGTGTTCGGTAATTGACAGAATGAGTTATGGCAGCTGCACATCTCACAATTACAGCAGAGATTATTATGACAGCAATGACCGTTATTATCGTGGAAGCTTCACCGACGCATACGGAAATTATTATTCGGGCGGATATTATGATGACTATGGAAATTTCTATGCAGATGATTATTATAATTATGATTACGGCTATTACGAGGGATATTTTGACGCTGACGGATATTATCATGAAAATTATGATTGAAATGAGGAAAGGCTATGCGAAAGGCATTGATAACGGGTGCAAGTTCGGGTATCGGAAAGGATATTGCAAGACTGCTTTCAAGCAGGGGGTGGCAGGTGATACTTGTTGCAAGACGTGCCGACAAACTCATGGCACTTAAAAAGGAACTTGGCAAAAATGTAAAATGTGTACGCTGTGATGTGTCGCATGAGGAGGAATGCAGAAAGCTGTATGAAGTTTTCAAAGATTCCGATATAGAAATGCTTGTAAATTGTGCAGGGTTCGGCTTATGCGGAGAATTCACGGAGTTATCCCTTGACAGAGAGTTGCAAATGATAGATACAAATATAAAAGCGGTGCATATTTTAACAAAGCTGTTTTTGCGTGACTTCAAGAGAAAGAATAAAGGATATATATTGAATGTTGCGTCAATAGCGGGATTTTTTTCGGGACCTTTAATGGCAACATACTATGCCACAAAGAATTATGTCGTAAGCTTGACAGGTGCGATATATGAGGAACTCAAAAGGGAGAACTCCAATGTAAAGATAAGTGCATTGTGTCCGGGACCTGTTGACACGGAGTTTAATAGTGTTGCACACGTAAGTTTTGCATCAGAACCGCTTGACAGTAAGACCGTTGCACAGCAGGCAATAGACGGACTTTTGCAGGGAAAGTTATATATTATTCCGTCAGCAAAAATGAAGTGTCTGAAATTCGCAAAGAGGGTTATGCCCGATAAGGCAATAACACATTTTTGCTATACATTTCAAAAAAAGAAACAGTAAAGGTGAGCTGTTATGAATGAAACTCTTGATTTCAATAAAGAATATAAAGAAATTCTTGATTTAAATAAAAAATATACAGAGTGCCGGAATAACGGCAGAAAAATTAACGGAAATAATTTTCAGATAATAAGCGGAGATGTTCCGATTTTGCTTTCAGCTCCCCATGCGGTAAAGACTTTCAGGGGAAATGATGAAAAACCATGTGATAAGAATACAGGAGAAATAGTGGAATATCTCTGCCAGAAAAGTCATGTTTACGGTATCACAAGGATATTTAATGATAATGATGACCCGAATTATTATAATGAAGGCTCATCGTTGGAATATAAAAAGGCTATCATTGAGTTGATAAACAAAGCGGATATTAAAATAATGTTTGATATACATGGTTGTAGTGATGGGCATGGATTTGGAATAGAAATAGGCACAAATCACGGTGGCAATCTTCGCAATAAGCAGATTGCCGAAATAGTGAGCAATGCTTTTTCAAAAGTTGCAGTTGTTTCCAAAGACACTTTATTCAAGGCATCTTTGCCCGAAAACGTTTCAAATTATGTACACGCTCATACAAATATCGATTGCATTCAAATAGAGATATGCCATAGTATCAGAAACAATTCGCAAAAGCTAATGGAATGGATAAGCGTTTTTTCTGACTTATGTCAAGCAGTGTTGTAAAATGAAAAAATTTAGAATAACGATAATGAAAAGCGAATAAAAAAAATCGCTATGGAAAGAGGGAAAATTTAATGAAAGAATTGGAATATCCTTTTGACGTTGAATATGTCATAAAAAAAAGAAAGTCTATCAAACGTACACTCCTTGCAGACGGCTCTGCTCGTCTGAAAAAGA
>ONIF01000382.1 GCA_900317795.1 uncultured Eubacteriales bacterium
AATCGCAAGTAAGGCCAAGAATGTTTATAGAATTATTTGTGGAATAGAGCAAAAGATTAAGTAAAAGACAGGACTGAAATGAAAATAAATATCTATCTTATCAGACATGGTAAAACCAAAGAAAATGAAGAAAAGCGCTATGTCGGGATTACCGATACTCCTCTTTCTGATACAGGCAGAGAGAAGATAGCCAAGAATAAAGAAAATGGAATTTATCCGGCTGATCCGGATATTATTTTTGTGTCGCCGATGAAAAGATGCATGGAGACAGCTGAGATAATTTATCCGGGCAGAGAGAAAGTATATGTCTATGACTTTAAGGAGATAAATTTCGGATTGTTCGAGGGTAAGAATTATCAGGAATTAAACGGTGATAAACGTTATCAGGAATGGATAGACAGTAATGGGAAAGCACCATTTCCTGAGGGTGAATCATTGGAAGGCTTCTCAGAGAGGATCATGAAGGGCTTCGAGTTTCTAAAGGATTATTGCAGAGATTTTTATACGAATTCTCAGGATAGTGATGAAAGAATAGTTGCGGTAGTGGCTCACGGCGGAACCGTAATGGCCATAAAGTCTTCGGTAGAAGGTGGGGAATATTTTGATCATATGATAGATAACGGCATGTTCAGCAGGGTAGAGATATGTATTTGAAAATAGCTTTTTTACTTGGATTTTTATTAGACTGTATTTTGGGTGATCCGCATAGTTTTCCGCATCCTGTAAAGGCAATGGGAAGGCTTATCGGATGGCTGGACCGTAAACTGAATAAGGGCGACGACAGAAAGATGAAAGGTCTTCTTATGGTGATAATAGTCCTTGCTGTTACAGGAGGCGTTTCGTATGAAATCATTTATCTTGCTTATAAATGTCATGTCATCCTTGGTGTTGCGGTTGAAACTATAATGATATATCAGTGTCTTGCGGCAAAGCAGCTGAGAGTCGAGAGTATGAACGTTTATAAGGCTCTCAAGACACTTGGACTTAATGAAGGCCGAAAGGCTGTTTCCATGATAGTCGGAAGAGATACTGAAAACCTTGATGAAGAAGGTGTTATAAAAGCTGCTGTTGAGACAGTAGCCGAGAATACTTCGGATGGTGTCATAGCACCTATGATATATATCGCTTTAGGCGGCCCGGTGCTTGGTATGATCTATAAAGCAGTAAATACAATGGATTCCATGGTCGGATATAAGAATGATAAATATCTTTTGTTTGGATTTTTTCCGGCAAAGATTGATGATATATTTAATTTTATTCCGTCAAGATTTTCGGCATTGATGATGATCTCGGCGTGTGGAAGTAACTTTTCATTTGATAAGAAAAATGCATACAGGATTTGGAAAAGAGATCGTCTTAAGCATGCAAGTACTAATTCAGCTCAGACAGAATCTGTAACTGCAGGCGCTCTCCATGTACAGCTTGCAGGAGATGCTGTTTATTTTGGAAAGGTTCATCATAAAGATACGATTGGTGATCCTGATAGGACTGTCGAATTGGAAGATATCAAGAGGGCAAATGATCTTATGTTTGCAACGGCGGTTCTTTCTGTGATAGCGATGCTGGGTGTTATGTTCTTGATGGGTTTTATAACAATGTAAGTTTTGAGAGGAAATAAAAATGTCTCACGGCGGAGATATCTATCGAAATAATGTAAAACTTGATATGTCAGTCAATGTTAATCCGGTAAAAAGACCGGAGGCTGTTGATAAAGCCATGCTTAGAGGACTTGAAAAAGCAGATTGTTATCCGGATATCATCTATGAGGCTTTAAGAAATGACCTTGCAAATACAGAAGGTCTGCAACCGGAAAATGTCATAGTCGGTAATGGTGCATCGGAACTTATTACCGCAGTGATAAGGGCTTTCAGAGGCCATAAGGTAGCAATGACAGCACCTTCATTTACAGGATATGAGGCGGCTGCGGACTGTGCTGAAGTTGAGAAAGTTTTTATAGAATTAAAGCCGGAAGACGATTTTGATATTTCAGTTGTTAAGGAAGGGCTGAATAAACTATCAAGCGGCGACTTGCTTATACTTACGGATCCCAATAATCCGAACGGAAGGCTGATTGAAAAAAGTGAACTTGAAAGCATTTTGAAAGAAACAGAAGAAAGAGGAATTTATGTCCTATTGGATGAATGCTTTATAAGTCTCACAAGAGAAGGAGTAAAGGCGGGAGGAAGAGAATTCCTTAGAAAAGGACAGAAGAAACTTATGGTGATAGATGCGATCACAAAGAGTTTTGCTGTTCCGGGAATAAGACTCGGATTCCTTTTTACGATTGAGATGTCGCTGGCAAAGAAGATTGAAGTCCTGCTTCCCGAATGGAATGTTTCAAGTGTTGCCGAAGAAACAGGAAGGGCAGC
>ONIF01000217.1 GCA_900317795.1 uncultured Eubacteriales bacterium
CTCTTGAAAATCAAGTTCAGCAACAAATGAAAAAAATTTTTGAACAAAATGAAGCCCTTAAAAATAAAGAGAAAAAAATAAACTCTATCAACAACGATATGCTTGATGTCCTCAGCATGGTGATAGAATACCGTGATGTAGAGTCGGGAAAGCATATCAGACGCATACAAAAATTTACAGAGGAACTTCTCCGCACACTCGCTGTCAAATATCCCAAATATAACATTGACGAAGAAAAAATAGCCCTTATTACATCTGCCTCTTCTATGCACGATATAGGAAAAATTGCCATTCCCGACTCTATCCTTCTCAAGCCCGGAAGGCTTACCCCCGAAGAATTTCAAGTAATGAAACAGCATACTTCAAAGGGTTGTGAGATACTTGAACAGATAGACTCTGTCGAAAAAAATGATTATTACAAATACTGCCACGATATATGCCACTATCACCATGAAAAATGGGACGGTCTGGGCTATCCCGAAGGACTTGCAGGCGATGATATACCTATATGGGCACAAGTCGTGGCTATTGCCGACTGCTATGATGCCCTTACAAGCAAGCGTTCCTATAAAGATGCATTTTCACATGAAAGGGCTGTCGAAATGATAAGAGATGGTGCATGTGGTGCTTTTTCAGATGAAATACTTGACTGTTTCAGCATGGTTCTGCCGAAATTCAAAGCACTTGCTTTAAAATATGCCGACAAGGATACTGACCAAAAAGAAAATCCCTTACAAAAATATATCAATGACCGCAATGATAAAGATGACATCTATGCCAAGATGAGCAGAAATGACCTTATTGAAAAAATAGAACATCAAAAAAATCTCATAAAAGAAACTCATCAGCAAGATACAGACGTATTTTATGCAGGTACAGACTATGTATTTGAATTTGACCTTTCTCATGATACTATGCACGAAAGAAAAGGACAAATAAAGGATATTTGCGGATATACTCCCAAAAATTATGAAGAAGCCGTTAATATGCTGTCCGAAAACTGTGTAGAGGGCTATAAAAATGAATTTCTGAGAAAATTCAGGCTCAAAAACATTGATACCCGAACCGTTATATTTGAGTGTCTTATAAAGTTCTCCTCTGACGAAATATCAAATGTCAGATTTGCGGCTGTACCCATTGCAGACAACAACAATAAAATCTCCAAAATATTTTTCAGCATAATAGAACTTCATGGCACTGTTTTCAACAATATATACAGAACTTCAAAAAATTATGATACAATTACAGGTCTTTTCAACCTCAACGGGATAAAAAAAGAAATCAACGACTACCTTGAAAATACAGGCAGAAACGGCTATCACCTTATGATACTCGTTGACGGTGATGATTTCAGAAAAATAAACCAATCTACAAGCTATAAATTTGGAAACGAAGTTCTTGCCGTGCTTGCATCCGAACTTAAAAAGCAAATCCCCGAAAATGCACTTATCGCACGAGTAGAAGATGACAATTTCCTTATATTCATAAAAGACTGCCCCGACAGAGAAGACTGTTTGCTTGTTGTCGAGGATCTATTCAGAGCTTACAGACATGAATTCAAATACAATGACAAAGTAACCGTCAATACAACTTCTTCTGTGGGGGCAGTCATTTATCCCTATGACGGAAACAATTTCGACACGCTTTTTGAAAACGCTTCAAAAACTGTTGAACTTGTCAAACTCAACGGAAAAAATATGTATATGTTCTATAATCCGTCTATGCAAGATGAATGGGAAATAGATAAAAATAATTCCTGTGACCTCGCAAACAGGGAAAATGATTTAATATCCATGAACTTCGATAAATACCTTATGCCTGTCATCAATTCAAACAACGGTCACATTATCTCCTATGATTTTATCGAAATTCTTTGGGACACCAATGACGATTTCTCTTATATCTACAATCTTTCGGGTGAAAATATGTCTGCTTTGAGTATCGGCAGCATAGACAGACTTATTTCCGAAATTTATAACATACAGCAAGAAAACATTGTCATGCCTAAACTTTCCCTCATTACATCTTTTGAAAGTGATGACAGCAACAATATAACAGATGCCCTGCATAAAATACTGAATAAATATCCTCTTAAATACAACAATATATGCCTCATGCTCTCTCAAAGCATGATTGACGGTATGTCATTGAACAGCCTTTCAAACTTTTCCGCTGAGTTGAAAAACATGGGCTTTGAAATAGGTGTATATAATTTCGGCTCGGAAAACTTCAACATAAAATGCTTTGCAGACGGCTTTTTTGACAAAATTGTTTTCTCTCTCAACTTCCTTAGGGATATTTCTCAGGGAATATATCCTGCCGACCTTGCAGCTTATTTTATCAGTTATTTTGCAAAAACAGGAATTATTGCCGAAATGCCTTCGGGAATCAGTGATGAACTTATCCGAATGATAAAGCAAAAAACTTCCATTGTTTTCGGCATACACAAACAGCAGCTTATCTCTCTTGAAGATTTCAAAAATCAGATGAAAACTTCAACCATTGCTGCGGAATATCCTGTTTTAAGCCATGAAAATACATCTCTCATACTGAATGAAAAAATGTACGACGAAATACTTGAGCAGACAAAGTCCTTTATCATGGAATGGACTCCCAAATCCGACAAAATAAAAATATCGGGTTCTTTCAAAAAGCTTTACGGATATGAACCAGATTTTGAGGATTTTATAAAAAATCTTAATGAAAGTCAGTTTATCCATAATGACGACATAAGAAAATTCCTTGAAAAGATAAATTCCGCACGCTCCGAAAATAATTACTCTGAAACATTTATCCGTGTTTATAACAAAAACAGTACCTCTTATTCATGGAACAGAGTGAAATTCGTTGCAATAAGAAATTCTGCAAATATCCCCATAAAAGTAATAGCGGTTTTTGCAGACGTATCCGATGAAAGCGACTCTTTCCTTGATGAAAAAAGAAAGGACAGAACGGATTTTATAACCAACCTCTATAATAAACGTGTGACAGAAAACAAAATAAAAAATTGTCTGCATGATGAAAACTCTTTTTCAAGCAATTCACTTATACTTGCGGAAATTATCGGCTATGATGAACTTGAAAACTCTCTTGGTACAGTTTTTGCAAATGCCGTACTTAAAGAAACTGCCGAAAATATAAAAGAACTTTTCCGTGATACCGATATTATCGGCAAAAGCAGCGGAAACAAATTTATTATATTCGTAAAAGGCATGGGCTATTGTTCAAAGCTTACAGAAAAAGCCGAACAGGTTTGTGCGATTATCAAAAACAAATATCACTCGGAAAACGGTGTTATCAATATCTTCGGCAAGGCAGGCATAAGCGTATTCCCCCATGACGGGGCAACTTATGACGAACTTTATGCAAATGCCTTTAAAGCTCTCGACTTGTCTAAAAATTCCAAAAATAAAGATATATCTTTCCCCTTCGACAGCGAAAATAATAAAAAACTTCTGCATGATTAAAAATACAAAAGCATTTCCGTCAAAAAACTTCTTTTATGTCTAATTTGTCATTTGACGGGAATGCTTTTATAGAGTATAATTTAATTGGCATTATTTTGCCGAAAGGAAGGAAAATGAAAATGATATATCTTGAAAATGTTTCAAAAGTGTACCCAAACGGTACTGAGGCTCTTAAAAACATTTCCCTAAACATAGACAATGGAGAATTTGTTTTTATAGTCGGTCCGTCGGGTGCAGGTAAAAGTACATTTTTGAAATTGCTTATCCGTGAGGAAAAAGCAAGCTTTGGAAAAATTAAAGTCAGCGGTTATGACCTAATGAAAATAAGACGCAGAAAAATACCCTATCTGCGAAGAAAAATGGGTATCGTCTTTCAAGACTTCAGACTTATTGCAAAAATGAATATATATGACAATGTCGCTTTTGCAATGCGTGTTATCGGCACTCCCGAAAGGGCAATAAAAAAACGTGTTAAAGAAGTCCTTACACTTGTAGGTCTTAACGGCAAGGAAAAAAGAAAACCCTCCGAAATATCCGGTGGTGAACAGCAGAGAGTAAGTCTTGCAAGGGCTCTTGTCAACAAGCCT
>ONIF01000200.1 GCA_900317795.1 uncultured Eubacteriales bacterium
ATAATTGCCTCAAAAGCGTCTGCAAGAATGGAGGGGCGTTCATTGCCTTTAAGATTGTGTTCACCATGACTAAGTTTAAGGCACCTGCCGACACCAAGAGATTTTGAAAATCTGCAAAGGCTTTTTTCGCATACAAGGGAGGCTCTCAATTTAGAGAGTTCACCTTCGGGGAGATTGGGGCAATTTTTGTATATATAGTCAGAAACGACCATGCTTAAAACAGCGTCACCGAGAAATTCAAGACGCTCATTACTTTTAACACCGTGTTTTGCCTCATTTGCATAGGAGGAGTGGGTGAGGGCATTTTCAAGATAGGATATATTTTTGTAGGTATAGCCTAATTTTTTTTCAAGTTCTCTCATTGTTCAGATTCACCTTTTTTCTTCATAGCTGTAATATTTTGTTCTATTTTGCCGATAACATCTGTACTTGTGAAGTCTATGACAGATTTAATTGCAGTAACGACAGCATCAGCCTTTGCACTTCCGTGAGTTTTGAGAACGGGCTTTGCAACGCCCATAACAGGTGCTGCACCGTATTGATTATAGTCAAAATACTGTTTGAGTTCATAGAGTTCCTTTTTAATGAGAAGTGCGGCAAGTTTTGTTTTTGCGTTCTTATAGAAAACACCTTTTATTTTTGAGAAAAGTTCCTTTGCAACGCCCTCATACATTTTAACAATAACATTTCCCGTAAAGCCGTCTGCAACGATAACATCAGTTTCACCTGCAGGAATATCCCTTGCTTCCATGTTGCCTATGAAATTAAGATTGGATTCTTTGAGAAGCTTGAAAGCTTCATGCTGAAGTTCACCGCCCTTGTGTTCTTCGGTGCCGACGTTGGCAAGGGCAACACGGGGATTTTTTACTTTCAGCACGTTTTCCATATAAATAGAACCCATTATTCCGAACTGCTGGAGCATTTCGGGGCGTACTTCCACATTAGCACCGCTGTCAATGAGAAGTACGGGACCTTTTGAAGTGGGCATGACGGGGGAGAATGCAGGGCGTTTCACACCTTTGATACGTTTTATAATGAAAGTTGCCCCCATTATCAAAGCACCGCTGTTTCCTGCTGTAAGGAAAGCGTCACCTTTGCCGTCTGCAAGGAGTTTCAAGCCGACAGCCATAGAGGAATTTTTCTTTGACTTCATGATTTCGCCTGCATCTTCCTCCATAGAGATGACATCGGGAGCGTCATAAATTTCAATGCTTTTGAGTTCTATATTATTTTCAACAGCGGTCTGTTCAATAATACTCTTGTTGCCGACAAGGATAATATCCAGATTATCATATTTTTCAAGAGAGAGAACACATCCTTTTAAAATTTCGAGAGGTGCATTATCTCCGCCAAAAGCGTCAACTAAAATTTTCATAAAAAAACTCCTTTTCGATAGAGTGGAGTTTGGAGAGTGGAGAGTGGAGATATTTCCACAATCCGAACTTTTCCGAAAACCACTGTTATTTTAAATTTCTTTTTGTTCAAGGCAAGGTTTACAATCGCTCCACTCTCCACTCTCAACTCTCAACACTTCCAATTCGATAGAGTGGAGTTTGGAGAGTGGAGAGTGAAGCTGTTTTCACTTTCTAAATTTTTCCAAAAGCCACTATTATTTTTTTCATAAATTAAGTATCGTTTATATAATTGCACATTGCTAATTGCAAACTGCTAATTGCTAATTGTGAAAGTGCATCGGCTCTTTGACGTTTATCCTTGATGAGTTCGGGCAGAGGGGGGAGAATGCCGAGATTTGCCCCCATAGGCTGAAAGTCCTTTACGGTTTCATCAGCGATATATCTTGAAAGCGAGCCAATCATAGTTTCGGGAGGGAGAACGATTGTTGCAAGACCTTTCAAACGTCTTGCGGCATTGATACCTGCCATCATGCCCGATGAACCCGATTCCATATAGCCCTCAACTCCCGTCATCTGACCTGCAAAGAATATATTGGGATTTTTTTTCATGGAGAAATCGGCATTCAGAACTCTCGGAGAGTCTAAAAAAGTATTTCTGTGCATAACGCCATATCTCACAAATTCGGCATTTTTAAGAGCAGGTATCATGCCGAAAACTCTTTTCTGTTCGGGAAATTTCAGATTAGTCTGAAAGCCCACAAGATTATACATGGATTTGTCTGCATTTTCCGTTCTTAATTGAAGTACCGCCCAAGGTCTGTGACCTGTTTTGGGATTACGCAGTCCAACGGGTTTCATGGGACCGAAACGCAGGGTATCAAGACCTCTTTGAGCGAGGATTTCAACAGGCATACAGCCCTCATATACTTTCGGGTTTTGCACATCAACGTCATGACGGGGGGCACGTTCTGCCTTTATCAGTTCGGCATGGAAATTTTCATATTCCTCTTTATTCATGGGACAGTTGATATAAGCGTCATCACCGCCTTTATCATATCTTGAAGCGGTAAAAGTATATTCCATGTCGATACTTTCAGCGGTTACGATAGGTGCGGCAGCGTCAAAGAAATGCAGAGAGCCTCCGCAAAGCCGAATAATTTTTTCCGCAAGAGTATCACTTGTCAAAGGACCTGTTGCAATAACGGTTATAGCGTCATTGGGAATGTCGGTAATTTCTTTTTCAATGACTTCGATAAGGGGATTATTTTTAATTTTTTCCGTGACCATAGAGGAAAATTTATCTCTGTCAACAGCCAAAGCCCCTCCAGCAGGAACTCTGCATTTATCCGCACATTCCATTAAAACAGAGCCTATTTGCCGCATTTCCTCTTTAAGAAGTCCTGCCGCACTGTTGAGCCTGTCGGCTTTGAGAGAGTTTGAACAGATAAGTTCACTGAAATTCGGATTTTTATGGGCAGGAGTAAATTTACTTGGCTTCATCTCGAAAAGCCGTACGTTTATTCCATGTTTTGCAATCTGCCAAGCTGCCTCACAGCCTGCAAGACCTGCACCGATAACATTTATATACATTACATCACCCTGATTAAATGAGGAATTAGGAATTAGGAGTGAGGAATGGGAGAAAATTTTCATTCCTCATTCCTAATTCCACATTTATTGTAACACATCTTAATGCCTATATCAACAAAATTATTTTATGAGAACAAAAAAGCACCGAACAAAATTCTGCCCGGTGCAGTAAAACTCAGTTATTTCGTGAGTAAATCACAAATTTCATCATATATCTTAGTATATTTATCTGCCGCATCTTCCATTTTATCATGTGTTTCAAGGTCTATGCCGAATTCTTCAATAATAGGTTTCATAAAAGCTTTTTCTTCATCATCATAGCTGCCGTCATACTTGAAAAGTCTGATAAGTTCAAAGGCAATGATTTTTTTCTCATAAGCGGTTGCATCTTTTGAAATATCGCTGATAATGTCGTCTAAGGATTCGCTGATGTCGGGGAGCTGATTGGGAATTTCCATTTCATAGCAGCACAATGCAAGATACTCCATTTCTTCGGGTTCTACAACGTTATCCGCCATAATTGCATGACCGCAAAGGTTTAAAAAACGCTCTTTGTTGCTTTCGTTAAGCTGATTTAAAAACATATTTTTTCGACCTCCAAATTTTTACTTTCTGAAACAATTATAACTGTTTTTTTTAAAACAGTCAACAATTTTTTCAAAACTGTAACAAATCTTCGAGATGTGATATTTTGAAATCACAGAGTGCATGGGGGAGAGTAATTTTATTTTTAGAGTCGTAAATGCAAGTTGCCAGACCTGCATTTTTACCGCCCTGCATATCGGAAGTAAGGCTGTCGCCCACAACAAGAATTTTATTTTTATCCTTTTCGGGAATGCTTTCAAGCACTTTGTCAAAGTATGCTTTGCTTGGTTTCTGAACGCCCATTTCATCGGAAATAAACAAGCCTTTGACGAGTTTTGTAACAGGGGATTTCCCGAAACGTCCACGCTGAACTTTGGAAAGACCGTTAGTAATGATATACACGTCAAAAACAGCGGTAATTTTTTGGAGAGCCTCAAAAGCCCCGTCAATTAAAATATCCTGCTGAGCAAGTTCATTGATATAGGTATTGGCAAGGGTTTCACAATCGCCCATGCCGTCAAAACATTTTTCAATGAGTTCTCTAAAACGCTGTAATTTCAATTCGGTTCTTGTAATGGCGTTGATTTCAAACTTTTTCCAGAGGGCATTGTTGATAGCACTGAATTTTTCATGCACTTCATCAGTGAAAACAAGATTATTTTTTTGAATGGTATTTTTGAGGGCATTGTATTCGCATTTAGGGAAGTCAAAAATGGTATCGTCAGCGTCCATTAAGATAGTAGTAAATTTCATAACATCACCTTAAATAAATTGATACGGCAATTATACAATAAACTTTCGGAAAATTCAATAAGGCAAAACAAAATCCCCCGAACAATCAAACAGTTCGGGAGATTTTTTTATCCCCAATGGGAAAGGTAAAGATGGTGAGGCAACATACGTATATTATTGTTGCATAAAG
>ONIF01000201.1 GCA_900317795.1 uncultured Eubacteriales bacterium
CATAATCAGGGTGTGTTTGACGCATACACCCCCGAAATGAAAAAAGCAAGACATAATAAAATTATTACAGGCTTGCCTGATACTTATGGTCGTGGCAGAATTGTCGGCGACTATAGGAGAGTTGCCCTTTACGGTATAGATAATTTGATTGCATACAAAAAACAGGACCTTGCCAACTGCGGTGACGGCACTATGACAGATGACGTTATCAGACTTCGTGAAGAATTGGCAAAGCAGATAAGAGCTTTACAGGGCATGAAAGAAATGGCGAAAATATATGGCTACGACATTTCACAGCCTGCAACAAATGCAAGAGAGGCTGTACAATGGCTGTATTTTGGTTATCTTGCCGCTATCAAAACTCAGAACGGTGCCGCTATGAGTGTCGGCAGAGTGTCAACGTTCCTTGACATATACATTGAAAGAGATTTGAATGACGGAGTAATTACCGAAAAAGAGGCTCAAGAACTCATTGACCATTTTGTAATGAAATGCAGAATGGTGAAGTTTGCAAGAATTCCGTCATATAATGAATTGTTTTCGGGTGACCCCGTCTGGGCAACTTTGGAAGTGGCAGGTATCGGTGTAGATGGTCGCTCTATGGTAACGAAAAATGACTTCCGTTTCCTGCATACTCTGGAAAATATGGGACCTTCTCCCGAACCCAATTTGACGGTATTATATTCTTCCGCACTTCCCGAGAACTTCAAGAAATATGCCGCAAAGGTGTCTATCAATACAAGCTCCGTGCAGTATGAAAATGATGATGTAATGAAACCTGTATGGGGCGATGACTATTCAATATGCTGCTGTGTTTCCGCAACTCAGACGGGTAAAGAAATGCAGTTTTTCGGAGCAAGGGCAAATTTGGCAAAATGCCTTTTGTATGCAATCAATGGTGGTGTTGACGCAAAAAGCCGTGAGCAGGTTGCACCTGCTTACAGTCCGATAAAGTCTGAAATTCTCGATTATAACGAGGTTATAGAGAAATATGAAATCATGATGGACTGGCTGGCAGGCTTGTATGTCAATACGCTTAATCTCATTCAGTATATGCATGATAAATATTACTATGAAGCCGCTGAAATGGCTTTGATAGATACAGACGTGAGAAGAACTTTTGCAACAGGTATTGCAGGATTTTCCCATGTAGTTGACTCTCTGAGTGCAATCAAATATGCAACTGTAAAGGCTCTCAGAGATGACGCAGGAATAACTGTTGATTTCTCCACAAAGGGCGATTTTCCACGTTACGGAAATGATGATGACCGTGCAGACGATATTGCATTGTGGCTTCTCAAAACTTTCCTTGAGAAAATCAAAAAACATCATACTTACAGAAATTCCGAACCCACTACATCTATTTTGACTATCACATCAAACGTTGTTTACGGAAAGGCAACTTCCAATATGCCCGACGGCAGGCGTTCGGGTGCACCTCTTGCCCCCGGTGCAAATCCGAGCTACGGTG
The DNA here is from genome assembly GCA_900317795.1 of uncultured Eubacteriales bacterium. Lineage (GTDB taxonomy): Bacteria > Bacillota > Clostridia > Oscillospirales > Acutalibacteraceae > UBA1213. The sequence goes on from ONIF01000201.1 coordinate 1,472, forward strand.
CAGAGAAAAACGGCTTGCTTGCGTCACTCAATTCCGTTGCAAAATTGCCTTATCATTGGGCATTAGACGGCATTTCCAATACTCAGACCATTCACCCCGACGCTCTCGGACATGACGAACAGGAGAGAATTAACAATCTCGTGCAGGTCATGGACGGCTATTTTGACCAAGGGGCACATCACTTGAATGTCAATGTATTCGGCACGGAAAAACTCCTTGACGCTATGGAACACCCCGAAAAAGAGGAGTATGCAAACTTCACTATTCGTGTATCGGGTTATGCCGTAAAATTCATAGACCTGACAAGAGAGCAACAGCTTGATGTAATTGCCCGCACCTGCCACAAGACAATGTGAAATTAGCAATTAGCAATGTGCAATGATTACCGACAGCGGTTTTATTGCACATTGCAGGTTTTATTGAGGTGTTTTATGGATAATAAAATTATCGGTCATGTCAATGCATTGGAAACTTTCGGATTGGTTGACGGTCCCGGTGTGAGATTTGTGGTATTTATGCAGGGCTGTAAAATGCGTTGCAAATACTGCCATAACCCTGAAACGTGGAATTTATCTGGCGGTGAAGAATGGACTGCCGAAAATCTGTATAACCGTGCAAAACGCTATAAAACATATTGGAAAAATAATGGCGGAATTACAGTAAGCGGTGGAGAGCCTTTGCTTCAAAAGGAATTTGTCACGGAATTTTTCACGCTTGCCAAAAAAGACGGTATTCATACAGCTTTGGATACGTCGGGACAGCCTTTTTGTGAAAACGGGGATTTTGAAAAGTTGATGAGTGTGACGGATTTGGTAATACTTGATTTGAAAGAGTGGAACAGCGAAAAACATAAAGCATTGACGGGTTTTGGAAATGAAAACATACTTGCCTTTGCAAAATGGCTTTCCGAACATAACAAGAAAATGTGGATAAGACACGTTTTAGTGCCCGAATTGACTGACGATAAAGCTTCTTTGAAAGAAATGCATGATTTCATTTCAACTTTAAAGACGGTTGAAAAAACAGAGATATTGCCGTATCATACATTCGGGCTGGCAAAATGGGAAAAATTGGGTATTCCGTATCCGCTTGAAAATACCCCTCTGCCTGCCGACGAGGAAATAAAAACTGCAAAAGATATTTTTGTATAAAAATGACCTTTTCAAAGATGTGAAAGTCTTTGGAAAGGTTTTTTTAAAATAGTCTTGAAAGACGGAAATTTTATTGATATAATATAAAGTGTATTTTTGGAAAACGGAGTTGAGTAAAATTGACTGTAAAGGACTATGAGGAAATTATAAGCAAGCGAATGAAATCGGCTCGCTTAAAGCATTCAAAGAATGTTGCAAAAGAGGCGGTAAGGCTTGCCAAAAAGTATGGTGCAGACGTGCAGAAAGCGGAAATTGCAGGTATTCTGCATGACGTTACAAAGGAAACTCCTGATGATGAACAGCTTGCATTGATGGAAAAAATAGGTATCTCGCCAACTGAAATGAAAAATTCATCCCGCAAGCTGTGGCACGCTATTTCGGGAAGTGCATTTGTAAAAGCAGAATTGGGAATAACTGATGAAGATATTATCAATTCCATTCGCTATCACACGACGGGCAGAGAAAATATGACTGTACTGGAAAAAGTGATATTTGTGGCGGATTTCATATCGGCAGACAGAGATTATGACGGAGTTGAAAGAATGCGTAAAATAGCCGATAAAGACCTTGATGAAGCGGTATTGGAGGGAATGGCATTTACAATAGCCGACCTGGCTCAGAGAAAAGTAACCATAGCACCCGACACCTTTGCAGGATATAATTATATGGCAGCTCTTAAAGCGAAAAAATAAATTTTTTGGAGGAAAGAAAATGACATCTTTGGAAACAGCAAAATTGGCGGCACAAATACTTGACAATAAAAAGGGTATTGACATCAAAATTATCAAAATATCGGATATATCCTCTATTGCAGATTATTTTGTCATAGCCGCAGGCGGCTCGAATACACACGTTAAAACACTTGCCGATGAAGTGGAAGTGAAACTTGACGAGGCAGGCGTAAGTGTAACACACGTTGACGGACACCGCTCGGATACATGGATAGTGCTTGATTACGTTGATGTGATAGTTCATGTGTTTTCTGAGGAGGCAAGAGAATATTATGACCTTGAAAGACTTTGGCAAGACGGAGAGGTTATTGATATATAAAAAAGGAGAAAGATAAAATGAAATACGAACACAAGTCCATTGAAAAGAAATGGCAGAAAGCATGGGAAGATAACGGAATTTTCCATGCCGAAGAAAACAGCTCTAAACCGAAATTCTACACTTTGATAGAATTTCCGTACCCGTCGGGACAGGGACTTCATGTAGGTCACCCACGCTCCTATACGGCTCTTGACATTATTTCAAGAAAAAAACGTATGCAGGGTTATAACGTGCTTTATCCGATAGGCTGGGACGCTTTCGGCTTGCCTACGGAAAACTTTGCTATCAAAAATCACGTTCACCCGAAAGAAGTTACCAAAAAGAATGTTGCAAGATTTAAAAGTCAGCTGCAGTCACTCGGACTTTCGTTCGACTGGAGCAGAGAAATCAATACGACTGACCCGAAATATTACAAGTGGACACAGTGGATTTTCTTGCAGCTCTTTAAAAACGGTCTTGCTTATAAAAAAGAAATGGCAGTCAACTGGTGTACATCATGTAAATGTGTATTGGCAAATGAAGAAGTCGTAAACGGCGGCTGTGAGAGATGCGGAAGTGAAGTTGTCAGAAAAGTAAAATCTCAGTGGATGCTGAAAATTACAGAGTATGCTGACAGACTGATAAAAGACCTCGATTTAGTTGACTATCCCGACAGGGTTAAGGCTCAGCAGAAAAACTGGATAGGAAAATCAACAGGTGCGGAGGTTGACTTCACTACCACAACAGGCGATACCCTTACCGTTTATAC
>ONIF01000204.1 GCA_900317795.1 uncultured Eubacteriales bacterium
GGCATTGAAGCCCAAACTCTTGCCAATACGTATCTTGCACTTGATGCAGGTCTTGAAATAGTGCCTGTTATCAATAAAATAGACTTGCCGAGTGCAGACCCCGACAGAGTGAAAAAAGAAATTGAAGATGTGATAGGCTTGCCGGCAGAAGATGCACCGTGCATTTCCGCAAAAGTGGGTATCAACATACATGATGTCATGGAACAGATTGTCGAACTCATACCGCCCCCCGAAGGTGATGACACAAAACCCTTGCAGGCATTGATATTTGACTCCTATTATGACAGCTATAAAGGCGTTATTATATATGTTCGAGTAAAAGAGGGCAGTCTGAAAGTAGGCGATACAATCAAACTCATGGCAACGGGTTCGGAATTCAATGTAGTGGAATGCGGTTTTATGCGTGCAACGAGTTTAGAGCCGACAAGTGCCTTATATGCAGGTGAAGTCGGATATATAGCAGCGTCTATCAAAACAGTCAGTGACGCAAGAGTTGGCGATACTGTCACGCTTGCCGACAATCCTGCCAATGAGCCTCTGCCGGGTTATCGTGCCGTACAGCCTATGGTATTTTGCGGAATATATCCCGCAGACGGTGCAAAATATCCCGATTTGCGTGAGGCACTTGAAAAATTGGAACTGAATGACGCTGCTTTGTCATTTGAGCCTGAAACATCTGTTGCATTGGGATTTGGTTTTAGATGTGGATTTCTGGGACTTCTGCACATGGAGATTATACAGGAACGTCTTGAAAGGGAATATAACCTTGACTTGATTACAACCGCACCGAGTGTTATTTTCAGAATAACCAAAAGTGACGGTACGGTTGAATATATAGACAATCCGACAAATTACCCCGACCCGTCACAGATTGCCAAAGCCGAAGAACCTGTTACAGAAGCACATATTTATTCACCGTCGGAATATGTCGGAAATATCATGGAATTGTGCCAGGACAGGCGAGGTGTTTTCAAAGACATGAAATATATTGACGCTGACAGGGTGGATATACATTATGTTTTACCGCTGGCGGAGATAGTCTATGACTTTTTCGACACGCTGAAATCCCGTACAAGAGGGTATGCGTCATTTGACTATGAAGTGGCAGGCTATGAAGAATCCAAGCTTGTCAAGCTTGACATTATGCTTAACGGTGAAGTGGTTGACGCATTGTCGTTTATCATTCATGCGGATAAAGCATACAGCCGTGCAAGGAAAATGGCTGAGAAGCTGAAAGAAAAAATTCCCAGACAGCTTTTTGAAGTGCCGATACAGGCTTGTATAGGCGGAAAGATAATTGCAAGGGAAACCGTAAAGGCTATGAGAAAAGACGTGCTTGCAAAGTGCTACGGCGGTGACATTACCCGAAAGAAGAAACTGCTTGAAAAGCAGAAAGAGGGTAAAAAACGTATGCGTCAGTTAGGCACTGTTGAAGTACCTCAGGAGGCTTTCATGGCTGTCCTCAAACTCGACACGGACTAATCAATTAGCAATGTGCAGTGTGCAATGTACAATGGTTTGTGTTCACAATAAATTTTTGATATACAGGAGTTTAATATATGAAAAAAACAGTTTTGCTTTTTAATTTTGATGAAAACAGGCTTCCGCTTGTAAAAAGAGCGGTAATGCCTTTAAAAACGGGAATTAAAGTCGTAGATAAAAAGGACTTTAATCAAGTATTGGGATATTTGGCAGATGTGCAGGGTTTTCAGGCTATCGAGGGTGAAGCAACCGAAACTTTTGAAGATGAAATGCTTATTATGGCAGGCTTTACAAGAAATGATATAGACGGACTTTTGCGTTCTCTGAAAAAGCACAATATCAGGGTTGACTTGAAAGCAATTATGACACCGACCAATTCTCTTTGGACCTGCGTGCAGATACATGACGCTGTAAAAGCCGACCATGAGGAAATGCACAGAAATAATTCATAATGCATAATTCATAATGCATAATTGAAATTGCATGACAGGAATAATTATGCATTATGCATTCTTAATTATGAATTAAAACGGGGTGGATTTCTTGGCTGATATTTACGGCATACTTAAAAATTATTACGGTTACACGTCTTTCCGAAAAGGTCAGGAAGAAATTATCAACTCTCTGCTTTCGGGCAGGGATACTCTTGCCGTCATGCCGACAGGTGCAGGAAAATCCCTTTGCTATCAGATACCCGCACTTTGCATGGAGGGCATAACGCTTGTGATTTCTCCGTTAATATCGCTTATGCAGGATCAAGTTAGAACACTTATTTCAATGGGAATTCGTGGGGCATATCTGAACAGTTCGCTTACACCTCGTCAAATGGAAAAAGCTATATCAAATGCCAAAAGCGGTATGTATAAAATTATATACGTTGCACCCGAAAGGCTTGAAATGCCGAGTTTTATAGACTTTGCGTGCAGTCAGAATATACCGCTGATTGCCGTTGATGAGGCACATTGTATCTCTCAATGGGGGCATGATTTCAGACCGAGTTATATGCAGATAGCCGATTTTATAGCAAAACTTCCCAAAAGACCTGTTTTGGCGGCATTTACTGCAACAGCTACTAAAATGGTAAAATATGATATTATCAACAACTTGCATTTGAGAGAGCCTTTTTCAATGTCGCTTGGATTTGACAGGGAAAATTTATATTTCGGGCTGTACAATCCCATTGACAAAAACAAATTTGTACTTGACTATGTGAAAGCACATGAAAACCAGTCGGGGATTATATATTGCCTTACAAGAAGATATGTAGATGAATTGGCAAAGGAATTGCAGGATAACGGTATCAATGCCTTGCCGTATCATGCAGGATTGGAGGACAGCGAAAGGTCTTTCAATCAAAATCAGTTTATCTATGACAAGGCGAAAGTGATAGTTGCCACAAATGCTTTCGGAATGGGCATAGATAAGCCTGATGTAAGGTATGTTTTGCACTATAATATGCCTGCAAACATAGAAGATTATTATCAACAGGCAGGTCGTGCGGGACGTGACGGAGAGCCGTCTGAATGTATTCTTTTATACAGCGGTCGAGATGTACGAATAAACGAATATTTAATAAACAAGAGTGAGGAAAATGAATTCCTTGACGCTGAAGAAGTGAAAAAGCATATAGAGATAAAGCTTGAAAAGCTGAAATTGATGACGTTTTATTCCACGTCAAAGACAACGTGTTTAAGAAAGAGAATATTGAATTATTTCGGAGAAGTGTATATACCGCCATGTAATAAATGCAGTTACTGCATGAATCTTAGTGAGGAACAGATAAAGAAAGTGAAAGTGCCTGCGATAGATAAAGAACTGCTTGAGGTGCTTGAAAAGACACGTTCACAGCTTGCAAAACGCTGGGGAGTGCCTGCATACTCTGTTGTGAATGACAGGACACTTAGGGAAATGGCGATATATCGCCCGAAAAGTGAAGCGGATATGCTGAAAATATACGGTATCGGTCAGGTGAAATTACAGCGTTACGGTAAGACGTTTATCAATGCGATGAAGAAATATGAAAGTGAATGAAATATATTGAAATGCTGTTGACAAATGCCGATTTGATTTTGTATAATAAGTGCAAAAAAATTTTGGAGAGAGGTGCTTGAAATGGAAGAAATTATTGAAGAGGTAGCTGGGGGCGTTGCAGAAGGAATTGCAGATGCTTTGAGTGCGGGAATGACTTCAAAGTCAATGTGGACAAGGTATATTGTAAGGGCATTGGTGCTTATGGTCGGTCTTTGCGGAGGTGCATGGAGTATATACAGCGGTATCGGCTGTATGGGAGAGAATGAAACTCAAGGACAGGCACTTGTATTTTTGGGGGCAGTGATTGCAGTTGCAAGTATCGTATTTGTAGTGAGAAGCATTTTTAAAGGCAGGAAAAAGAGAAGTGGACAGTGACGTAAAAAACAGGCTTATTGAAATATCGGATAATAAATATTCCGCATTTTCGACAAATATCATACCTAATGCAAAAAATATATTGGGAGTTCGTATGCCGAAACTCAGGGCTTATGCAAAGGAATTGGCAAAAAATCCCGATGTGCTTGCATTTCAAGATGACTTTTACTATGAAGAAACGCTTTTGCGTGGAATGATAATAGGCTACATGAAAGCAGATGTTGAAACACGCCTGCAATATATCTCCGAGTTTGTGCCGAAAATAGATAACTGGGGAGTATGTGACAGCTTTTGCAGTACGCTGAAATTTGCGGGTAAAAATCAGGAGCGTGTATGGGAATTCATACAGCCCTATGCAAATTCCGAAAAGGAGTTTGAACAGCGTTTTTGTGCGGTCATGCTTTTGGATTATTTTGTAAACAGTGAGTACATTGACAAAACTCTTGAAATGCTTTGCAAAATAAATACAGAGAA
>ONIF01000376.1 GCA_900317795.1 uncultured Eubacteriales bacterium
AAGAAAAATCGCTTCAGGCAGACTCAAAAACGCTTCACGAAGAAGAAAAATCGCTTCAGGCAGACTCGAAAACGCTTCACGAAGAAGAAAAATCGCTTCAGGCAGACTCAAAAACGCTTCACGGAGAAGAAAAATCGCTTCAGGCAGACTCAAAAACGCTTCACGAAGAAGAAAAATCGCTTCAGGCAGATTCAAAAACGCTTCAAGCGAATCAAGAAAGGCAAAATGCGATTTTACAAGATCAGTTATCCATACTGAATAAACAATTAGCCATCAAAGATCATCAAATCCAGATACTACAAGAACAAATCGGACAGCTCACTACTGCAATGGAAAGTATGGCAGCAGCTTTGACTGCGGCACAGGCTCTCCATGCAGGGACGATACAAAAACAACTCACCGAACATTCTGACAGCATTGAACAACTGCCTGCTCAAGAACAACCGAAACAAAAGAAAAGCCTTTTTTCAAGATTATTTGGCAGCAAGGAAATTTGATTTTTAGATAAAGTTTTTAATTTTTCAAAAAGTCGTTTGAAAAAGTTTATAAATATAACAAAAACTCCCTTGAAAAAGTTTTATATATGGGTATAATATGGGTATATACTTTTTTAAGGGGGATTTATTATGCTCAAAAGAAAAATAGAACAAAAGCTTCTGACTTGGAAACAAACACCCAATCATAAACCGCTTATTATAAAGGGCTGCCGTCAGTGCGGAAAGACCTTTTCTGTCCGCAAATTCTGTGAAGAAAACTATGAAAATACAGTGTACATCAATTTTTTCAACAATCCGAATTACTCCGCTATCTTCAGAAATTCTCTTGCAGTCGATGACATTATCATGATGATGTCGGCACTCATGGGAAATGATACTGTTTTTGTGCCGTACAGGACAGTCATTATATTTGATGAAATACAGGATTGTCCCGAAGCAAGAACTGCATTGAAATTTTTTCATCTTGACGGCAGATATGATGTGATCGGCACAGGTTCTCTGCTTGGCGTATCGGGATACGGAAAAGCTCCGAAATCTGTTCCCGTAGGCTATGAAACAGTTATCACAATGTATCCGCTTGATTTCGAGGAATTTCTTTGGGCAAACGGTATCAATGAAAAGCTCATTGACGGATTAAGAAAACATCTGCAGGACAAAACACCCGTTGAAGAACCTTTACACAGCCGTTATCATCAGCTTTTGCTGCAATATGTAGTGGTAGGCGGTATGCCTGATGTTGTGCAGACATTCATTGACACAAAGCAAATGAACATTGTTTTGCAGCTTCAAAGGGATATTGTCAGGTCTTATGAAGATGACATGATAAAATATGCAGATGACAAGGACAAGCCATTGATAAAAGAGTGTTTTCAGTCCGTTCCCCGACAGCTTGCCAAAGAAAACAAGAAATTTCAGTATTCACTGATAAAAAAAGGCTCAACGGCTGCCAGATTTGCAGGAAGTCTGCAATGGATAGAGGATGCAGGAATCATAAAAAGGTGCTACAATTTGACGGCAACGGAACTGCCGTTAGACGGCAATGCCATCAATGATATATTCAAGGTGTATATGACAGATACAGGACTTTTTGTGAGTATGTTGGAGGACGGCACACAGTTTGATATTTTAAGTGGCAATCTGCTTGGATATAAAGGTGCAATATTTGAAAATCTTGCAGCCGATTTCTTCGCAAAAATGGGGAGAAAACTCTATTATTTCCACAAGGATTCTGGCTTGGAGATAGATTTTTTTATCCGTTACAAAGGAAAATGTGTTCCTGTTGAGATAAAAGCAGCACAAGGAAATACAAAAAGCCTAAAAACAGTTATGAAAAACAGGGATACTTACCATATCGACTATGCAATAAAACTTGGTAGTTACAATGTTGGTGAAGAAAATAATATATTGACACTTCCACTTTATATGGGATTTTTGTTGTCTGAGTATTGACAAATCAGAATACGCACCCGTATATGCTTCATATAAGCCGTACAGAGCTGTTGTACGCCATTCAAACGTGTCATGAGTATAATTTTTATACCCCTAAGCCCTATCCCCCCTTAAAATCGCTGTATTTTGAGCCTGTACACGCAATCTGGAAAAATATCTAAATAAAAGTCCGTCTAAGTTAAGATAAAATTAACCGCCTGAAAAATAGAAATTTGAGGCGGTTTTGATACTGTTTGGGATATATCTATTCTAATACTAAAAAATATGCGGTTTACTTAACGGTGACGGTAAAATATTTCTTTACTTCGTTGTTCTGATTGTCCTTTACCTTTACGCACACATCATAAGTCGTAGCTTTTGCAGGTTTGATAGTTACCGTATTATTTGAGGAATAGGGTTCTTCCCTAAAATGTGTGGGTAAGAACCGATAAAATATGAATAAACTTAAACACTACCGACTTTAGTC
>ONIF01000206.1 GCA_900317795.1 uncultured Eubacteriales bacterium
GCAATACCAAAAATGAAAAAGTTATCAGCCTTGCAAAAGACAATTTAAGCGTAGAAAAATTTTATTCCATTATTGATAATAAATAACAGCATTTCAGGCAAGATAGTATTTTACATATCTCTTTATATTGCCTATTTCATCGGATTCGCTTACAGGGGTTTTGGACTCCTTGTTTTCCACTTTATAGTACTGATAAAACTTTCTGTAATCTTTGTATGTCTGATAATATACAGTCACTCTGTTCCACCAATAAGAGTATCTGCTTTTTATCTCCATGACAAATTTTCCACTGCTTTGCTTACCCTCATCTTTGCTTTCAAAAACTTCCCAAATCGTTCCCCTGCCAAGATAATTCCCATTCGGACTGTATATATCTTCATCATATCTTGACGCTATCGGCATACTTTCGGGCGGTACTGATGTGATATTACTGCACCAATGCCAATACAAATATGTATAGAAATTGGTTGTCACTTCCCTCTTTTGAGAGCCGTTATCAAACTTTGACAAAAACTGATGATTATACTTTGAATAATACTTATCATTTTGATTGTAACCCGAATTAACTCCCGAATTGAAATCGGCATAGTAATTTGCACCTTTGGACACTTCTTTCCAATATGAACCTGCTTGTTTCCAGCCGTTTTCCATTACGGGCAACTCCGAAGAAATCGTCTTGGTCACGGTATAAGTCCATTTCACTTCCGCAACCCTTGCACCTCTCGGTACTTCTGTATCAAGCACCCAATCGGATATTGGCTTTGCTTTCCACATGGCATAAAGTATATGGTCATAATTCTGGGCAACTACTGTATTTTCCGTCACTCTCTGTCCTTTATTCAATCCCGTGTACCAACCGAGAAAATCATAATTTTCTCTTGACGGCACGGGCAATGTTCCGTATTTTCCACCGTATTCAAGCACCTTTTTATATGTATTTGCAGTTCCCCCGTTTGTTTCAAAACTTACCGTCACTTCAAGTCCCTTACTGACATACAAAGTAATCGTACTTCCGTATTTTTGTTTAATCCCCCCCGCAGGCGACTGCTCTATTACATAGCCCTTTCTTACATTCGGACTGCTCATATATACCGTCTGCACTTTAAAGCCTTGACTTTTCAATATATTTTCCGCATCATTCTTTTCACGCCCTGCTATGTTGATTACGGGTATGTCGTATGAAAGAATGACATTTGAACTTTTTGAATTTTCACGGCTGTTTTCAACCTCGTGAACATCAGGCTCGGAAATCACACTCACTTGACTTTCAGCCGTTTCAGCTACACTGTTATCCGCTTTTTCTTTTGCAGGGTCGTTTCCAAGACTGACATCAATCGTTATTGTGCCACCCTCCTCCAAAAGAGTAAAATAGGCAGGGATTTGGCTGATTACATCGCCTTTTTTCACTTCGTCACTGTACAGCTCATTTACTTTAACTTTAAAGCCCTTTTCTTTCAATATTTTTTCCGCTTCACTCTGACTTTTGTTTACAACCCTATCTACCACAAGCATTTTTAACCTTGACGTTTCCTTTGAAACTTCGCTCCTGCTTACTTCGGAAACTTCGCTTAAAGATACTTCTTTTGATTCCTGTGAGGGCTGTTCGGTTGTTTCGGAAACAGCTTCCCGAACACTGCTTTCATCAGTGCTTTTTCGAGAACTTTCTGTTCTTGAAAAATCGGGAATATTTCCCACGTCAACATTATTTCCGTTATTTATCATAGTCAAAAGCAATATTACAATAATTGCAAGCAGTAAAAATATTCCGACTTTTACAGCCATATTTAAGTCAAATCTCTTTGGCTCGGGCTCGATAAAATCATATTCATCTGTTTCTATTTTACTTTTTATTTCCACCTTGTTTTCCATGTCATTCTTTTCGCTCATGTCCATAACCCCCGTAAGCTTTAACTTGCGTTGTTATCAATATTATATCAAACCACTGTTTATTTTTCAAGACGATAACACCAAAAAAGCAGACAGAAAAACTCTGTCTGCTTTTCACTTTATGAATTAAGCTCTGCAATAATGCATACCGCTCATTGCACATTGCTAATTGCTAATTGCTAATTGCTTAGTACATTCCGCCCATTGAGGGGTCTGCCGCAGGAACTGCAGGTGCAGGCTCTTTTATATCAGCCACAAGGGATTCCGTTGTCAATACCATGCTTGCAACAGATGCCGCATTCTGCAATGCCGAACGTGTAACCTTTGTCGGGTCAACAATTCCGCTTTCCATCATGTCTGCATATTCCTCTGTGAGTGCGTTGAAACCATAGCCTACTGTATCAGCCGTCATAATCTTATCAACAATTACAGAACCTTCCAAACCTGCATTTGCCGCTATCTGACGAACAGGCTCTTCCAATGCTTTCAGAACTATCTTTGCACCTGTCTTTTCGTCACCGTCAAGAGTGTTGACAAGAGCCTTTACAGCGTCTGCCGTATTCAAGAGAGCCGTGCCACCGCCTGCTACAATGCCCTCTTCAACGGCTGCCTTGGTAGCTGCCAATGCGTCCTCTATTCTGAGTTTCTTTTCTTTCATTTCAATCTCGGTTGCAGCACCTACTTTGATGACTGCTACACCGCCTGCCAATTTAGCAAGTCTTTCCTGCAGCTTTTCTCTGTCAAAGTCTGATGTTGATACTTCTATCTGTGCTCTTATCTGGGAAACTCTTGCTTTAATTTCACTCTGGTCGCCCGAACCGTCAACAATGATTGTATTTTCCTTGTCAACTTTCACCTGACGAGCGTGTCCCAACTGGTCCATAGTGGTGTCTTTGAGTTCAAGACCAACTTCGCTTGAAATTACCTGACCGCCTGTCAATACAGCTATATCTCTGAGCATTTCTTTTCTTCTGTCGCCAAAGCCGGGAGCTTTTACGCCTACACATGTAAATGTACCTCTGAGCTTGTTCAAAATAAGAGTTGTCAAAGCCTCGCCCTCAATATCTTCTGCAATGATAACAAGCTTTTTGCCCGACTTAACGATTTCTTCAAGCAACGGGAGAATTTCCTGTATATTGGAAATTTTCTTATCTGTGATAAGGATATAAGCGTCATCTATGACAGCTTCCATTTTATCAGTATCTGTGCACATATAAGGGGTGATATATCCTCTGTCGAACATCATACCCTCTACAACTTCCGAATATGTTTCAGCGGTCTTTGACTCCTCAACAGTGATTACACCGTCATTGCCCACTTTATCCATAGCCTCAGCTATGAGATTTCCAATAAACTCATCGCCTGCCGAGATAGTTGCAACTCTTGCAATATCCTTTGAACCCTCAACCTGCTTTGAGTTCTTCTTCAAAGTTTCAACAGACACGTCAACTGCCTTTGCGATACCCTTTTTCAAAATCATCGGGTTTGCACCTGCCGTTACGTTCTTCATGCCGTCACGGATAAGAGCCTGTGCCAACAGTGTAGCGGTTGTTGTGCCGTCACCTGCAACGTCATTTGTCTTTACAGACACTTCTTTTACAAGCTGTGCACCCATGTTTTCAAATGCGTCATCAAGTTCGATTTCCTTTGCAATCGTCACACCGTCATTTGTGATAAGCGGTGCACCGAATTTCTTATCAAGAACGACATTTCTGCCTTTCGGTCCAAGTGTAATTTTAACTGTGTTTGCAAGCTGGTCAACACCGTTCAAAAGTGCTTTTCTTGCTTCTTCGCCATATATAATTTGCTTTGCCATGATAATTCCCTCCAATATATTACTCAACTACCGCAAGTATATCAGACTGACGAACGATTGTATATTCCTCACCGTCAAGCTTTACTTCCGTACCCGAATACTTGCTCGTTATAACCTTGTCGCCCACGTTTACATACATGGTAACTTCCTTGCCGTCAACCATTCCGCCCGGTCCTACTGCAACTACTGTTGCAAACTGCGGTTTCTCCTGTGAAGCGGCTGTAAGCACGATACCGCTTTTAGTCGTTTCCTCTGCTTCCTCTGCCTTTACAACTACTCTATCCAACAACGGTTTAATAGTCATAGTATATTGCCTCCTTTTAAGCAATCTTTTCTGTACTTGATTTATTTTAGCACTCTCTTTCCTCGAGTGCTAAAAGTATTGTATAACATTTCTCCGAAAAAATCAAGTACTATTTGAAAATTTTTCATATAAACTTTAAATATATACTCCCCGAGAACATGAAATTATTCCAAAAATCCCATGAAAACAAAAACCGACTGTTCAGACAGTCGGTTTTTCTCTATTTTACGACAAAAGTGCCATGTTTGTTAGGCGGAAATTCCTTTACCGTGACAG
>ONIF01000081.1 GCA_900317795.1 uncultured Eubacteriales bacterium
GCGTATTGACTTTGCTTTCAGTTCAGACGACTGGAAAAAAGTTGTTATCGATCCCGACAAAATAACCAAAGTTGTCTATAACGGCACCACGATTTACAATGTGCAATGAGCAGTTAGCAATTAGCAATGTACAATGTGCAATTATTTTAATTTACCAATTTTTTATAAACAAAGCCGCTTTATTCCGATAAATCAATTTTTCGGAATAAAGCGGCTTTTATCATTCATTGCACATTGCACATTTCACATTGCTCATTGAAAAATACCTCTTGACAAATAATACTATGCGTGATATAGTATTGTGTGTAAGGAGGTATTATATGGATATTCAGTTAAAAAGAGGATTGCTGGAAGTGTGCGTGCTTTCCGCCATTAAAAACAAGGATTCCTACGGCTATAAAATTATAAAAGATGTCAAGCCGTATATAGAGATTTCGGAATCCACGCTTTACCCGATACTTAAAAGGCTCGAAAGTGCCAATATGCTCACGGTAAAGTCCGTTGAACACAACGGCAGACTTCGCAAATATTACCATATCACGCAAAACGGTCTTGACAGGCTCAAACTTTTTGCAGACGAGCATATCACGCAAAACGGTCTTGACAGGCTCAAACTTTTTGCAGACGAGTGGCAGGAAATCATGCTGATTTACAATTTTGTGACAAGGGAGAATGATAATGATGAATAAACAGGAATTTTTGAACGCCCTTTCGGACAGATTGCAGGGTATTCCCATAGACGACAGGGAAAAATCTCTTGAATACTATTCGGAGATGATAGACGATATGCAGGAAGACGGCTTGACAGAGGAACAGGCTGTTAAAGCTATGGGAAGTATCAACGAAATTGCGGATAAAATCATCAACGATATGCCTATTGAAAAAATCCTCAAAACAAAGGTCACTCCCAAAAGAAAATTGAGTGCATTGGAAATCACTTTGATTGCAGTAGGCTTTCCGATATGGTTTCCCATAGCAATTTCATTGATTGCGGTAATATTTACATTATATCTGGTATTGTGGGTACTGATACTCTGCATTTATATCGTAGCATTTTCGTTTGCGGTGTCGGGCATAGCAACTATTATTGCACTTGTTATGAGCATTCTTGACGGTCAGGCTTTATGGGGATTGTTCCTATTCGGGTGCGGGATGGTACTTTTAGGATTGGCAATACCTGTATTTATCGGGGCTTTGAAAGCTTCTTTCGGGTGCATACACGCAACCGCATATTGCTTTAAAAAAATAAAATCCTCACTTGCAAAAAGAAAGGGTGGTGCAAAATGAAAAAGTCAACAAAGATAAGCCTGCTTGTATCACTGATACTCGTTATTGCAGGGGCTGTATGTATATTTATTTCACTTTTGGGAGTTGGTTTTGATATGAGAAAGTTCTCAAATATGACCTTTGAAAAGAAAGTTTTTGAAATCACGGAAAGTTTTGACGGTCTGCATATCAATGAAGAAAATGACAATATAGAATTGTATTTGTCAGATGATAAAACTTGTAAAATAGTCTGCTATGACAGTGATGAAGTTTACCATGAATACAATTTCAACGATGACGGGCAACTGATGATTTTTTACCGTGACAACAGGGTTTGGTATGAAAAATGCTTTACTTTAATGGAAAGCAGGAAAATTCAAATATACCTCCCCAATAAAGAGTATAAAGGATTAGCCGTGCATTCCGTCAACAGTAATATTGATGTGCCGAACAGCTTCACTTTTGAGAAAACAAATATTCATACCGTAAACGGCAAAATCAATTTGAATTGTAATGTGACAGAATGTGCATCTGTTGAAACCACAAACGGTGCTATTCTGTTGACAGGAGAAATGAGCGGAAAAATCCATGCAGATACCGTCAACGGAAAAATTAATGCCGATAACATCAAAAATGCAGAAAGTGCCGACTTCCATACAACCAATGCAGGCATTGATATAAATGCCGACACTGTCAAAAAGCTTGACGTGCATTCCACCAACGGCAGTATCCAATTCAGTGTAAAAACTTCCGACAGAATAAACATGGAAACCGTCAACGGCAAAATTACGGGAACAGTACCTGCTGACAAAAAATGCGTTGCAAGGAGTACAAACGGCAAAATATCCGTTCCCAACAGAGTTGACAATGACGGCGATTTCTATTTCCAGACCGTCAACGGCAACATTTCAATTAGCAATTAGCAATTAGCAATGTGCAATGAGGAGTGAGGAGTTAGAAATATTTCTCATTCCTCTTTTTTAATTAGCAATTAGCAGTTAGCAATGAGCAATGATTTGCCACCGATTTTTTATCATTCACTGCACATTGATAATTGCACATTTCACATTGCTAATTGCTCATTGCTAATTGCTAATTATTTATTGCACCCTGTATGATGTTTTGTGCGTATATATTATCAGAAGGGACAGCAAGGCACTTTTATAAAGTAAATCCTTCTCTAAACAAACCTCTTTGCTGTCCCGTTTTTTTCAAAGCGAGGTGATTTCCAACGGACAGTGATAAAAAATTGGCTGAACGTCTTAAAAAAGGCTCTGAAAAGGCTTTTGAAGAAATTATTTACAGATTTACTCCGCTTGTTTCCAACATCATTAAAAATATTTCCTGCGGTTATCTCTCGGGCGAGGATATTGAGGAAGTGACAACTGATGTATTTGTGACGCTGTGGAAAAATGCAGATAAGCTTGATGTCAATCTGCTCAAACCCTACATAATCTGCATTGCAAAGAGCCGTGCAAAAGACCGTTTAAGACGTGAAAATCACTTTGAAACCGTTGACATTGATTCCGTTGACATTCAAGATGACAGCGATATATTGGAAAACTGCGAAAATCAAGGGCTTGTGCATGACCTCAAAGCAGAAATTGCCAATCTCAAAGAACCCGACAGGGAAATTTTGATACGTCATTATTACTATTATCAGCCTGTCAAAAAAATTGCCGAAATTATGGAAATCAATATCGAAACGGTGAAATCCAAACTCCAACGCACACGCAAAAAACTCAAAGACGCATTGATTAACAGGGGGTATTGACTATGAAATACAGTGAAAACGCATTTGACAGAATAATGGAAAACTATGACCTTGACGGCATTGTCACCGAAAAAGTCGTGAGAAGCGACGCTGTAAAAAATGCTGCATTCTCTCTGCTCGGTCTTGGCTCAAAAAAAAAATCAAATAAAAAAGTGTTTCGTCTGATAGCCGTTGCGGCAGCGGCTGCCATTATCGGCACAAGCGTTATTGCGGCAAATCCCGTTAAAGACGCTTTCAACGGCTATATCGGCATTCCAGACAACGTATTTGTATATGCAGGCGACAATGTGCAGATTACAAGCGATAAATCCAATGTCGAGTTAAAGGGCGTTGTGTGTGATGACTCTATCATTTTTGCTATGCTGGAAATAACCAAAAAAGACGGTACACCCTTTACAGATGACCTCTCAAACAGCTATATCAGTTCTGTCAACAGCAAACAACGGCAAGAACAAGACGAACTGTTCAAAGCAGGCGGTCAGAAAGACAACAGTTTATTGATAAGCGATGACCAGCGTGTATTTTTTGAAGAACTTGCACCCAATGAAAATGATACCCAAGAAGACTATGAAGAAAAACTCCTGTTTATGAACGGTAGAATAGAATATGATTTCAAGGATAAAAATACCGTCAAGGGCTTTCTGAAATATAGTAATGACTATCCCAAGTATGATTTTCAAGGAAAAACGATGGAACTTTCAGAGGGCAAAATATATGTTTATACACGAGGTAAACGTATATACAGCTATCGGGAAATGAACGGCACTTTGGAATACAATCACGAAAGGTATAAAGCCCAGAGTGAAAAAATAACGGAACAATACACACCTCTGCTTGCGGAAAATCAGATAATTGACAGCGGAAAATATGATGAGGAAGGAGATTACTGCCTTTATATAACAACCATGACGGAAGTTGACGTTGATTACAAAATATCCTTTGATGTCAACTACACCCCTCAAAATTTAGTTGTTGATATGGACATCAACAATGACTTTGATATTGCAGACGCAAAAATGAGTTTTGACAGTATCGAAGTAACTCCGTTCAGAGCGGTACTCAAAGGAAGATATTTCGGTGATTTAAACTGGAATCAAATCGGTGGAAGCACTATTGATAGAGAAAAAGACGTTTTTTACAGGTACGGTGGTCTTGATATTGTGATGAAAAACGGCACTATTGCAAGAACAGGACTGGGTATGGGTTTCAACTGCAACCTTATTGATGAAAAAGTAAAAGATCTGGTGGAATTTGAGATACATTATGATAAATTCGGAGATGAGGACTTAAATTTTACAGCCATCGACCCCGAAAATATCAAAGCTTTATATCTCTGCGGTGTAAAGATATACGGTGAAGGCAGTGATACAATAGAAGTCGTATCAAGAAAAAGGTCTGAGGGCTGGTGGAGATAACAATTATCCCCGAACTGTAAAAAAATGCAGTTCGGGGATTTTGCTTTTATACGGAAAGTTTTTTCAAAAATGCTTTTGTACGGTCATTTTTCGGATTGTCTATGACATCTTCGGGCTTGCCCTCCTCCACTATCAATCCGCCGTCCATGAATATCACTCTGTCGGAAACCGCTCTTGCAAAGTCGATTTCATGCGTTACGATTATCATTGTCATTTTTTCCTCTGCAAGCTCTTTCATGATACGCAATATGCCTGCGGTTATTTCGGGGTCAAGGGCTGATGTCGGCTCGTCAAAATACAGTATATCGGGGTTCATCACCAATGCTCTTGCTATGGCAACCCTCTGCTGCTGACCGCCCGACAATTCACACGGATAGGCTTTTTCCTTGTCGGCAAGCCCCACTTTTTCAAGCATTTTTCGGCTCTCTTTAAGCACCTCTGCTTTATCCCTTTTCATTACGCTGATAGGTGCGTCAGATACGTTTTTCAGCACGTTATAATGCGGAAATAAATTGAAATTCTGGAATACAAGCCCGAATTTTTCATGTGCCTCTTTCATGACGCTCTTTGACGGATAAACCGCTTTACCGTCTTTTGTAGTAACAATTTTCTTTCCGCTGTATGAAAGTTCGCCCGAGTCCATTGTTTCAAGAAATGTGGCACATCTGAGTAAAGTGGATTTTCCCGAACCCGACGGACCTAATATTGATACAACCTCGCCTTTCTCTACGGACATACTTATATCTTTCAAAACGGTCTTGCCGTCAAAGCTCTTTTGCAGATTTTTTATTTCAAGGAGTTTCATGTTTTTCACCTCATCAACGATAGTAGTCAAGACGTTTTTCCAGCTTGCCCATCAAGAATGCCACAAGCATATTGAATACATAGTAGAACAAGCCTGCCGCAAACAGCGGTAAAATACTTGCCTGAGCCGCTGCAATCTGCTTTGCTATGGTGAACATCTCAACGTATGTAAGCACAAATGCAAGTGATGTGTCCTTTACAAGAGTGATAATTTCATTTGTAACAGGCGGAATGATATGCTTTACCATTTGAGGAAAAATAATTTTTCCAAAAGTCTGGGATTTTGAGTACCCCAGAACAGCGGCAGCCTCTCTCTGACCGTTCGGCACAGCCTGTATGCCTGCACGGAATATCTCTGCAAAATATGCCGCATAGTTCAGCGAAAATCCGATTATTACCGCATAAAATCTGTAATCCTGTCCCAGTGAAACGTTGAATATATAATACGGTGCATAGAATACAACAATAAGCTGCAGCATGAGCGGAGTTCCACGCATGATTGAAATATAAATTTTCGCCAGCCATTGAATGACCTTTAACTTTGACATTCTGATGAATGTAAGGAGAAGTCCCAGCGGCATGGAGAATATCAGAGTGAGTGCAAATATAAGCAGAGTTGCCCCCACACCCTCCATAAGCTGCATGAGTATCTGACCGAAATTAAGTTTTTCTTTTGTATATGGAGAAGTTTCACTCGAAGCGTCGCTTTCATTCAGGCATATTACTCTTTCCATTCCCCATTTGGCAGCTATTTCTTCAAATACACCCTCCCTTTTCATTTTGAAAAGCGTATTCTGTATGGTATCTCTCAATTCGGTATTGCCCTTTTTAAAGCCTATTCCGCACTGCTCACTTGACACTTTTTCCTCAAGCATTGCAAATTTATCGGAGCCTTTTGCGACTATGAGAAATTCCGCTGCAATGATGTCAATGCATACAGCGTCTGCACTGCCGTCTTCAAGGCTTGCAAAGGCACTGTTATAGTCACTTACCTGTTTCAGTTCCTTGAAAGAGGCTGCAAGAGCCTTGTTTTTTTCGCTTGCGTCATCACCCGTGAAAACTGTCAGTGCAGAGGAATTTGCCTGTGCAGTCACAACCTTGCCTTCCAAGTCGGAAAGTTCTTTGATTTTTGAATTCTTTTTCACAACTATGACTTGCGAATTATCGGTATATGGCACCGACCATGTATAGTCATTTTCCCTGCCGTTGATAGTAAAGCCGTTCCAGATACAGTCAATTTCACCGCTGTTAAGAGGGTCATCTTTCTTATTCCAGTCAATCGGCTGTAACTGCAAAGTCCAGCCGTTTCTCTTACAGACTTCTTTTGCAAGGTCTATGTCAAATCCCACATACTCCCCGTTTTCATCTTTATATCCGTAAGGGGGAAATTCTTCATCAAAGCCTACTATGAGAGTATTTCTTTCCGTTTTTTCTTCGTCTGCTTTCAGACAGATACTGCTTTCAAGTCCCCACTTTTTCGCAATTTCTTCAAACTTTCCGTCTTTTACCATGGAAAGAAGTGTTTTTTCAACCTTGTCTTTCAATTCCGTATTGCCCTTTTTAAAGCCTATGCCGTATTTTTCACTTGCCACTCTTTCTTCAAGCATGACAAATTTATTTCCACGAGAGCTTATCTGATAATTGGCAACACCTATATCCAAACATACAGCGTCAACCATACCGCTTTCCAAGTTTAAAAAGGCACTGTTGTAATCTCCGACTTGCTGTAATTCTTTAAAAGAATTGGCAAGAGCCTTATTTTCATCTGTTGCGTCATCACCCGTAAAGGCTGCCAATGCAGACGAATCCGTCTGCACGACTACGATTTTATCTTTCAAATCTGAGAGTTTCTTTATATCCGAGCCGTTTTTCACAACCACTACTTGTGAATTGTCAACATAGGCTACTGACCATGTATAATCGTTTTCCCTTCCGTCAATCGTGAAGCCGTTCCAGATACAGTCGATTGAACCGCTGTTCAATTCCTTATCTTTGAAATCCCAGTCAATAGGCTGTTTTTTCAAAGTCCAGCCCCTGCGTTCACATACTTCTTGTGCAAGATCCAGGTCAAACCCGACATATTCACCGTTGGTATCTTTATAGCCGTAGGGTGGGAATTCTGCGTCAAAGCCCACTGTAAATGTTCTGTCCTCTTTTTCAAAAGTTTCCTCCGCCTTTAAGCAGATACTGTTTTCAAGTCCCCACTTTTTCGCAATTTCTTCAAACCTGCCGTCACTCACCATGGAAAAAAGTGTTTTTTCCACTTCATCTTTCAATTCCGTATTGCCTTTTTTAAAGCCTATACCATATTTTTCACTTGCGACTTTTTCTTCAAGCATGACAAATTTATCTCCACGAGAGCTTATCTGATAATTGGCAACGCCTATATCCAGGCATACAGCGTCAACCATTCCGCTTTCCAGATTTAAAAAGGCACTGTTATAATCTCCGACTTGCTGTAATTCTTTGAAAGAATTGGCAAGAGCCTTATTTTCTTCCGTTGCGTCATCACCCGTAAAGGCTGCCAATGCAGACGAATCCGTCTGCACGACTACGATTTTATCTTTCAAATCCGAAATTTTCTTTATATCAGAGCCGTTTTTCACAACCACTACTTGTGAATTGTCAACATAAGGCACCGACCATGTATAATCATTTTCTCTGCCGTCAATCGTGAAGCCGTTCCATATACAGTCAATCGAACCGCTGTTCAATTCCTTATCTTTGAAATCCCAGTCGATAGGCTGTTTTTTCAAAGTCCAGCCGTTTCTGTCGCATACCTCCTGTGCCAAGTCCAAGTCAAATCCCACATATTCGCCGTTGGTATCTTTATAGCCGTAAGGCGGAAATTCTGCGTCAAATCCGACTGTAAAAGTTCTGTCTGTTGCCTGCACCTGCGGAGTTGCCACCAATGCCGTGCTTACTATCATCGACATGATAAGCAGAATTCCCAAAACAAACTGCAGATGTCTTTTTGAATTTTTTTTCAACATTTCACTGTTCCTTTCTGATTTGTTTTATATATAAAAAGGCAGTACAAAACCGCCCTGTTTCCATGATAACATTTTACTGCACTAAAATAATAACACTATTAATCGTCA
>ONIF01000232.1 GCA_900317795.1 uncultured Eubacteriales bacterium
GAAAGTTCTCGGTGAAAATGCAATAGCAGTCTTGCCGGCAGGATGTATGTCGGCAGTGGGATTTAACTTCCCACAGTTGTGTTTCGGGAATAATGCTATTATATCGACATTTGCTGGTACGGGATCAATGCTTACGGGAGTGCAGGCAGGCTTGAAAGCTCAGGGAATCACGGATTTCCATGCAGTAGGCTTTGCAGGTGACGGCGGTACGGCTGATATAGGCATACAGGCACTTTCGGGAGCTATCGACAGAAATGATGATATTCTCTATATCTGTTACGACAATGAGGCTTATATGAATACGGGTATTCAAAAAAGTTCGCTTACACCTTTCGGTGCAAAGACAACTACCACTCCTGCAGGAAAGAATATTCACGGCAATATCAGACCTAAAAAGAATATGTTTGAGATAGTGGCGGCACATAATATTCCCTATGCAGCTACCGCAAGTGTCGGTTATTTGAATGATTTCATGCGGAAAGTGGAGAAAGCCAAGAGTATAAAAGGCACGAAATATATTCATATATTATCCCCGTGTCCGACAGGCTGGGGCATTAAGACAGATGAAACGGTTGAAATTGCCAAGGAAGTAGTTGATTGCGGATTGTGGTATCTTGCGGAATACGAAAACGGAAATTTCCGTTTGAATTACAAGCCGAATGAATTTTCCGATATAGAAAGATATTTGAAAAAGCAGGCGAGATTTAAACATCTGACAGATGATGACATAGAGATAATTCAAAAATCCCGTGATGAAAAATGGGAGTATATTAAAAGAAATTTCAATTAAAGAGGAGAAATTGACATGAGCAGAGATGTGAATAATAAATATTGGAACGAAGAATTGGAAACGCTTCCCCGTGAGGAGCTTGAAAAAAGACAGTTGGCGGATTTGCAGGAAATAGTAAAATTTGCATACGACAATGCACCGTATTATAAGCGTTCCTTTGATGCGGCAGGCGTAAAGCCCGAAGATATAAAAACTCTGAAAGACATTCAGAAATTCCCTTTTATCAATAAGACCACTCAGAGAGATACGCAGGGTGTAGGCTCGTTTTTGGGAGAGTTGGCAGCAGTTCCCGAAGAAGATGTTGTTTTTATTTCAACGTCATCGGGTTCAACGGGTGTTCCCACAATGAGTCCGTTTACAAAAAAGGATTTTGATGAATTTCAGGATACGGAAAGCCGCTGGTTTTGGCAGATAGGTATGCGTCCGAATGACAGGTATGTTCATGCATTGAATTTTTCGCTTTATGTAGGCGGTCCCGATGTAATCGGTGCACAAAATTTAGGTGCGTTGTGTATATGGGGCGGCACTTTGCCAAGTGAAAGACTGCTTTTTGTACTGAAAACCTATCAGCCGACAGTAATATGGACATCTCCGTCATACGCATGGCAGTTGGGTGAAAAGGCTCTCAAAAGCGGCATTGACCCGAAAAAAGATTTGAATATCAAGAAAATCATTGTGGCAGGTGAATTGGGCGGCTCTATTGACGCTACAAGAAAAGCGATTGAAGATATATGGGGAGCGGAAGTGTATGATTTTTATGGACTTTCGGATATATTCGGAGCTTGTGCGGCAATGTGCGAGGCAAAAGACGGACTTCATATTGCGGAAAATCACATTCTTGTTGAAACGGTAGATTTGCATACAGGAGAAGTTCTTGAACCCGGTCAGGTCGGTGAATTGGTATTCACTACTCTCAGAAAACACGCCCGTCCTTTAATTCGTTTCCGTACAGGCGATATAGGAAGAATTGACAATACAAAATGCTCTTGCGGAAGAACTCACGGAAGAATACATATTTTGGGAAGAAAAGATGATATGTTTATTGTGTCGGCAGTCAATGTATTTCCGAGTGATATAGAGGCGGTTGTCCGTGAGCAGAAAGGCATTACAGGAGAATATCTTATCCGTATATTTGAAAAGGATTTCACAAATAAGTATGCGGTAGAGATAGAAAAATCCTCTGACAATACAAAGTCTGATGATGAAGTAGCGGCAGAGGTATCGGCAGCATTGAAAGCCCGTATCGGTGTAAAGCCTGCAAAGGTAGTAGTTCACGCTGACGGAGGATTGAATACCCGTTCCGAGCATAAATCAAAGCGTGTGATAGATGAAAGAAATCTTGACTATAATATATGAGTGTCATATAATAAACGTGAGTTCGATGAAAAAGAAAAATTATTATACTGTCATTCTGAGGAGCGACAGCGACGAAGAATCTTTTGAAGATTCCTCACTGCGTTCGGAATGAGGAATGACATACTTAATTTTATCATTGTCAGAATATTTTTCAATTACATCGAACTCATGTTAATAAAAAATCGGAAAGCGGAATATTAAAAAATCTGCTTTCCGATTTGAGTTTTGAAAGGGGATAAAAACAATGCCTTCACTTTCCAAAAGAACAGAAAATTTTACGGATTCGGTCATAAGGCGTATGACAAGAATTTCCAATCAGTATGGAGCGGTGAATTTATCACAAGGATTTCCCGATTTTGAGCCGCCCCGTGAACTTCTCAACAGGCTTGCAGAGGTCGCAAAAGAGGACTTTCATCAGTATTCCATTACATGGGGAGCACAGAATTTCCGTGAAGCCCTTGCCGAAAAGCAGTCACGTTTTATGGGGAGAAAAATCAATCCGAATGAAGAAATTGTTGTAACGTGCGGCAGTACAGAGGCAATGATGGCGGCAATGATGACAGTTACAAATCAAGGAGATAAAGTAATTGTATTTTCACCATTTTATGAAAACTATGGTGCAGATACGATTTTATCGGGAGCAGAGCCGATATATGTACCGTTATATCCGCCTGAGTTTAATTTCAATGTCGATGAATTGGAGAATGCTTTTAAACAGCACCCGAAAGCGTTGATATTATGTAATCCGTCAAATCCTTGCGGAAAAGTATTTACTTATGACGAGCTGAAAATAATTGCCGACCTTGCGGAAAAATACGATACCTTTGTAATTACAGATGAAGTTTATGAACATATCGTATATGAACCGTATCAGCATACTTATTTTGCATCACTTCCGAAAATGTGGGAAAGAACAATTTCATGTTCATCACTTTCAAAAACATATTCCATAACGGGCTGGAGATTGGGATATATCATAGCCCCGAAAAATATTATTGAAGTGGCAAAGAAAGTGCATGATTTTCTGACGGTGGGAGCGGCTGCACCATTGCAGGAGGCTGCCGTTACAGGCTTGCAATTCGGTGATGAATATTACAGAAGTTTGCAGGCGAAATATACAAAGAAAAAAGACTTGTTTCTGAAAGGTCTTGATGATATAGGGATTTCTCATACCATACCGCAGGGAGCGTATTATGTATTGCTTGATATTTCGGAATTCGGTTATGAAAGTGATTTGGAGTTTTGTGAAGTTCTTGCAAGGGATGTCGGAGTAGGAGCAGTACCCGGTTCAAGTTTTTTCAGAGAAAACGTCAATCACTTAATACGCCTGCATTTTGCCAAAAAAGATGAAACTTTGTATGAGGCTCTGGGCAGGCTGGAACATATCAGAAATAGGATACACAAAAGATAAATTGAAAATGATTTGATATTTGTCTTTATACACACCGCATACTACACCGATTCCGGTGAAAGAGGGTGACAGGATATTCTTTCTATGTCTTTCGAAATTCATCCGGGTTGAACCGTGATTTCTGTACTCACTCTTGAGATGATGAAAGGCATTCTCTCCACTCCTTTACAAGTGCTGTTATCTTTTCGGCAACCTCTTGATGTTTCTGCTGATAGGTGTGTCCTGTGCCTTCAATGAAAAGCAGCTTGTTTTGTGCGGCAGTCGGCATATGGTCATTGATGGTTTTCAGAAAACCAGACGGGTTGCCGTAAGTGAAAGTGTCAAGCGTTCCAATCAGCAGTGCTCCGGTGTGAATACCCGTAATGGCAATTAGCACCGTGTCAGTGGGTTCTTGATGAAACAGATACCGAAGAACCTCCCGATTATGTTTATGATAGAGATACAAAGCAACTATATCAACCTAAATTCTGATTTTCCTTACCAAATCAAAAGGGTTTTACTAGAGCGTGTTCACATAAATATTTACAAATCCGCATGAAAGCTGTATAATAGACGTATGAAACTGACTAAAAAAATACCGAAAAATCGAGCATTTGATGCCGATTCCCCGAAAGCCACCCAAGATTTCAAATTATCAATTTTTGTGTGCATTACTTTACATGATAGAAAATGGCTGCAAATGGAGGGCATTGCCAAGAAATATGGAAAGTGGCACACAATTTATATGAAATTCAACAGGTGGTCAAAAAACGGAATGATACAGAGAATTTTTGAAGAAATGCAGAAACTCGACATCATTAATGTCCGAACAGACACACTTTGTATTGACAGTACAAGCATAAAAGTGCATCTTGATGCGGCAGGTGCCCGTAAATCGAATGGTGAACAGATTGAAACAATTTACTCGGAAGATGATCATGATCTTGAGCCTATGAAGATAACAAAAACCGTGCTTTAGCTGAAGAACACGGGTTTCATGTTGTTGTTCCTCCAAAGAAAATCGTAAAGATACCTGGGAGTATGATAAAGAACTTTACAAAAAGAGGAACCAGATAGAACGTTATTTTCTCAGAATCAAGCGTTTCAGAAAAGTTTTTACACGCTACGATAAGCTCGATTCAATTTTTCTTTCTGTTATCATGTTGGCTATGAGTTTTTACACGCTACGATAAGCTCGATTCAATTTTTCTTTCTGTTATCATGTTGGCTATGATTTTTGATGCTCTTTCTATGTGAACACGCTCTAAATTGATAGATGTAGAAATGGATGTTAACAAAATTAATTTTAACTCTTACCCTTTTAAAAATACAGCATTTCAAGAAATGCAAATACAAATTGATAGAAGGAAATCTTCGCGTCACTTGATTTTTTATTGAAATTCATAATTTAATATGATATAATGTACACTATCAAGCATACATATCAGAAAGGATGAGCATATTGAATGAAATCAAGTGTCCGCATTGTGGACAGTCTTTTACCGTTGATAAAGCAGGATATGCGGCTATATTAAGTCAGGTCAGAACAGACGAATTCGACAGAGAACTGCATGAAAGACTTCAAAAAGAAAATGATTTGGCTATAAGCAAAGCTGTTGCCGAAAAAGACAAGAAAATTTCTGAACTTCGGATGAATATTCAACAACTTGAAAATGATGCGGAAAAGAACAGACAAAATACAGAGCTTGCTGTAACAAAAGCTGTCAGTGAAACAAAAGACGAATATAATAAACTGCTTGCTGAAAAAGGTAGTGAGTTGGAACAGAAAAAACGTGAAATTGAAAAGCTCAATGCCCAAAGCGAACGTGAAAAACTTGAAAGAGAACTTGCAGTAAAAAATGCTGTGTCAGAGGTCGAAAAAGAACGTGATACTCAGAAAGCAGAATATGAAGCAGAACTGAAAAAACAAAAAGAACTTACAGACTATTATAAGGATCTTAAAGCCAGACAGTCAACAAAAATGGTTGGTGAAACATTGGAACAGCATTGTGAACAGGAATTCAATAAGCTTCGTTCGCTTTTTCGTGGTGTGTATTTTGAAAAAGATAATGATGTTGTCGATGGCACAAAGGGTGATTATATATACCGTGAAACAGACAATGACGGCATAGAAATAATCTCCATAATGTTTGAGATGAAGAACGAAATGGAAACAACTGCAGTCAAACATAAAAACGAAAGCTTTTTTAAAAAGCTTGACGAAGACAGAAAAAAGAAAAAGTGTGAATATGCAGTTCTTGTTTCTATGCTTGAAAGCGACAGTGATTTCTATAATCAGGGAATCGTTGATGTTTCATATAAATATGAAAAAATGTATGTTATTCGTCCGCAGTTTTTCATTCCCATGATAACCATTCTGCGTAATGCTGCCCTGAATTCTATGGAATATAAAAAACAGGTTGAAAATATGAAAAATCAGGAAATAGACATTACCAACTTTGAAGAAAAAATCGAAAACTTCAAAAAAGATTTCTCAGAAAGAACTAAATGGGCAAAAGACCGCTTTGATGATGCTATCAAAGAAATAGACAAATCTATTGAAAGTCTCCAGCAGGTAAAGAAGAATTTGCAGACTTCGTTCAATCATATCAAAATTGCCGACAGCAAAACAAATTCACTGCTTACTATAAGGGCTCTGACAGATGGTAATGAAACTATGACAGAAATGTTCAACGCTCTTAAAAACGACGAAGCATAATACATAACCCGTACCGGAAATCCATAACCCAAGTGGATTTCCGGTGCTTTTTATATTTCTTGATTTCGTAGAAAATTAAGTATTAGGTATGTACACATACGATTTTCCAATGACAGCATACAAAGCGATTTGCACTCCGTTTCCGGGCAGAACATTCATAAGCTGACTGCTGATCGTTGTTGGCTGTTGATGTTTCTTTATTGCTGTGGGAATTACTCGTTCAGTTATTCGTTTTCTCTGATAAATCAAAGCATCCGGCAAATCTGACACCGCTGTAAGCAGTTATCTTGTCGATCATATCACTGCTGATGTTGTCAGCTTTTGTTTCGATAACATAATTATATGAACCAAGTTTTGTACCGTCAGGACGGTCGTGCAGGGCAACCATCTCAAAACCTGTGTTATTTAGCTCAACAATTATGTCATCTATCTGATCTGCACCGCAGTTTGCAATAAATACGGCACGCTTTCCAAATTCATTCTTTGTGTTTGAAAGTACATAGAACCTTGTTTTATTGGTATCGCTGATCTGTACATTTTCGGCAAGCACCGTCAGACCATAAAGCTCGGCAGCTCCCGGAGCTGCAACTGCTGCTATGCTCTTATCCTTGCTTTCTGCAACAAAACTTGCTGCCGCAGCCGTGCTGTCCATTTCCCTTTCCTCGACATCGGGAAGATTTTCTGTACGCCAGGTCTTGCTCTGCGTCAGCCCTTGAGCGTGTGAGCAGACTGTCTTGATGTCTGCAAGTGCCGCCCCCTCAATGCCCATAAGAGTCTGATTTATCGGGATAATCACTTCACCCACAACATAAATATTTTTTTCTCTGATAAGTGCGTCAACATAGTTTGTTACAGCACCGCCGATAGTGTTCTCCTGCGGTATGACCGCATAATCGGCACTGCCGTTTTTTACTTCCTCGATAGCTTCATCTACTGTCTTTTTTGGGATAAGGCTATTTGCAGCCTTGAAGAAGAATTTTGCAGCCTCCTCTGTATAAGTCCCTTCGGGACCGAGGTAGCTGACAGCAGCATCAGCCTTGATCTCGGAAGCACTGTTTTCTTTTGATTCAAGCACCTCGGTAACTGCCGGAACCAGAACCTTTTTTCTTGACATACTCGGTCTGAACACGTATGATAATCCGTCGAAAGCTGCCTTTTTACCAAATGCATTTTCGAGTACCCGTGATGCCGCTTCATCAGATGGAACGATATAGTTGACATCCATATCATCATGATAAACGGAAATCTGAGCAAATGCCATATCCATTCCCGCAGATTTAAGCATATCGGGCAGAATATCTTTCATACGCTTTGCCATTGCCTTGGCACTTTCCTCATCATACAATTCAATAACACCAATACTGTACTTTATGCCGCCGGCTTCATATTCCTTATAATCATTCAGGAAAATTTCCTCATCAGTCATTCCGTCATAGGACAGCTTTTTCTTGAACATTTCCTGATAGAATGTATCAGTATCCGAAATATCTGCAATAACGGAAAGTGTCTTTACTGCTTCACGATCGGCAAAGGTAGTTGTTTCGGATTTCAAGTCCGAAGTATCGGACAAAATAGCCCCAAGCATAACCGTTGCAGTCTGTTTGTCCGGTTCCAGTCCGTAATTGCGGTAGCGCAGCCAGATAATTGTAGCCGTCGAACCAAGAGGACGAGCGTCATATATCAGCTGACTGCCGGTTGTGACTGCACCGTCATTGTGATGATCTATTATGCTTATTATGTTAGCATTTTCCATTCCATTTATTGCCTGCGTATATTCACTATGATCCACAAGAACCATATTGCATTCCGAAGCGTCCTCTAAAATTTCCGGAACATCCATCCCGGCAGTTTGGAGGATATATTCAGTTTCCCTGTTTACCTTTTCCGCCACAACTGCCTTAGCGTCATAACCCAGCTGCCGCAGCAACTCGGCATATGCAATGGAGCTGCCGACTGTATCGGAATCGGGGCTTTTGTGTCCCGTAACATAAATCGTACCCTTAATCTCTCCCAAACCGTCAAGGTCGCTGAGATTCAATTTAACATTCAGCTCACTTTCAGCCCGGTATTCAGATTGGGCATCGTTCTTGCCGACAAAAAAGCCTCCTGTTCCGAAAGCTCCCGATGCAACGATTACAGCCAATAAAGTGCATATTATTTGTTTTTTATTTATTGTCAAGTGTTTTTCAGCTTTTTCTTTCATAAAGTAATACCCCAATCAATCATTT
>ONIF01000208.1 GCA_900317795.1 uncultured Eubacteriales bacterium
TTTGCACCAATACAGGAGGATTATTTTGGTTATTATGATATGTACGGTGGTTACAGAGACAGATATGATTATGACAGCTATCTTTATGACTACTGCAATATGTTCGGCATATCTGAGGAAGAACTCATGCTGCTGTATGAAATGGGCTATGATGACGAGGAGATTGAATTGATGATGACGGACCATGATATGCTTCGCAAATGTCTTGACGAGGCAAAGGAAACGATCGGAATATATGCGTGAGGTGAGCTTGATGGAATATAAATTTGACGGTAAGAAATACGTTACAAGGGGCATAGCCAAAACACTGCCTCCTGATGTGCAACTGTTCCTATTTATGTGTCTGAATATCATGCACGACAAAACGACAGGACAGCTCGATTATCTGCAAGTGTTCAAACTGGAGACTACCGGTGAAGAAAACAGTAAATTACTGCACATCAGGCATGAACAGGAACAGCCCGAGGCTCACATGGATTATGTCATGCCGACAGAAATCGAAATCAATTGCAAGGTGTATATTATTGATGACGTTGACCATGTGACGATGCTGTTAGCGGAGGAATACTGAAATGGGTGTGTTGGAAGATATATATGAAAGTGGAATGTTCCATCCACTGAAAATAGAAACCGCTGAATACAAACAGGCACTTGACAGAGTATGCAAGGCGGAAGATGAGCTTGTCAATACATACCCTGAATGCAAGGAACTGTTTTTGAAATATCAGGAAGCCGAGAACAATCTTGTTCATATCGATACCAGAGATATGTTTGTAGCAGGTATGCGTGTCGGCGGTAAAATCACAATGGAAATATTTGTTAAGTCGGATAGCAATTAAAATGATAATAGCAGACTGTATGAAAATACGGTCTGCTACTTTTATATAAAATACCAAAATTCACTTTATGTAAATCTCTATTATAATCTTTTGTGAGTTAATTTCATTCAAATACACCGGATTGATCTCTTTTTTTTGATATTGAAATGGTGTGTTGATCGTATTATCAATAAGATACCTTTCAAAGAAGTTTTCCCAGCTAAAAAATTCTGCACTTTCGATATACTCGGAAGGATTTTGCAAGATTTCTGTAACATCTTCCGCCTTTATCAAACCGGATTTCAAAATCAGCCACTCAAATGATTCTGGCAGACATAATATTATATTTGAAATGGAACGCAGTTTAAGAATTCTGTCTATTTCAGAGCCAAAAGCAGCACCATCAGCAACTACAAGAACTTTCTGATTCTCATGTTCTTTTAGCCATTTAAATATTGCAGAATTTGAGCCGGAAGAAAAACATTCAATACTACTGCCATGAAAATAATGCTCATAGAACTGATAGCCTGAATTAGAATCTTCTGTAAGCAGTATATCCAATTTTATCTTTCCGGGCATTTTTTCTCTATAGTAAATATGTTTACTGTTTGATTTGAATATCTTTTTGAATTTGTGAAACTTTCCACTCGTCTGAATTTCATAGATTTCCTCAACACTGTATGGAAGATCATGTAAGCTCTCTCTATTGAAAATAACATAATAGTTATCTGTACCTTTGATTATTCCGGCAAATTCTTTTGTCCTAAGATATTCGGCACCCTCATCAATAAAAACAATGCTGTCAGATATATGGTCAAGTTGATTTTTCCAATCTATATCAGTCAGTGCAACGCACTCTTTGTCACAGGAAATATTGACACCGCTCGATTCTTTCAAACGTGTATGATCTGCGATCATCTCAAACAGAGTTGTTTTTCCTGTTCCGCTGTTTCCACGAACGATTGTAATATTTCTGTACAAGTCAAACTCAAATACAGCCTCTCTGTTCCTTACTTTTACATGATGTTTTCCGATCATAAATTACCTCACACAAATTCTCCGGCTTCTGCAACAAGATCACCCATATTTTTTACTATCTTTCCTGTGTTGAGAACCCTTATTTTAAACTCACTTTTTCCGAAGTCCATCAGATGACGCAAATTTATCACAACTTTTTTATTTTCTGCAATTTTCAGAATCCAGGGGGCACAATTATCTCCGCAGGTCGATGCATTAAAAATCTTTGTATGGTCATATGCAATAAGCAAGAGAGTTTTTACACCGCCTGAAAGCTTCTTCGGACTCATGTTTCCGAAAACGGGACTCAATATGGTTTTTTCATCGATAACATCCGACTGATCGACTGCCTTAATCATGTCTTTTGACAATGGTTTAACTATCCAGCTGTCTTTGTAAGTGTTATTGAAATATATATTTGTATTATAAATAGCATCGGGCATATCCCCGAAATATACATTCAGCATTGCATTCACCTCAATTTTATTATTCCCTGTCTTATCCAAAGTATTTACATTTAATGTTATTTTCATTTTATCACACAAAGCGGATAATAACAACTGGTACTTTGATTTATTTTTAGAGAAAAAATCCTCATATCGCAAATTTTGTCTTACAGAATATCATTCCAATTGCAAAAGTTTCAAAAACAATTAAAAAATTTTAAATCTTTTTAAAAGTTATTTCAATTTCCTGTTGATTTTTTTAAATTTTCAAGATACAATTTAAAAAGTTGGAGTTGTTTTTTAATGTATGAGCAGGATTTAAAAGATTTGATAGAGAAAGTTAAAAAATCGAAAGCTGAATTTCAAACAGTTGAATTGAAGAAGTGTAAGCGAGAAGTACCCGAAAGGATTTTTGATACGCTTTCAAGTTTTTCAAATCAGGATGATGGCGGTATCATTACTTTCGGCATGGACGAAAACAGTGATTATGGAATAACAGGCATAGATGATGTACAGCAACTCCAGAAAAAAGTAATGGAGCAGTGTCTGCAAATGGAACCTCCTGTCAGAGCAGTATTCACGGTTATAGAGATAGACGGAAAAAATATTATAGCTGCAGAAATACCTCCTTTAGATATTACAGAAAGACCGTGCTTTTATAAGGGCAAGGGCAGAATAAAAGGCTCTTATATCCGTGTTGGTGATGCAGATATTCCTATGACGGAATATGAGGTTTACAGCTTTGAGGCCTATAGAAAGAAATATCGTGATGAAATACGTGAAACTGAACGGGCTGAAATGAGTTCGCTTGATGAAAACAGGTTAGCGGACTATTTGTTGAAACTGAAATTAGACAAGAAAAATTTATCCAGGCTTGAAGATGATAAAATCATGGAACTGATGAGCATTTGTAAAAATGGACATCCGACCTTGGCAGCCGAAATGCTTTTTGGCTCTTATCCGCAGGCGTTTTTCCCACAGCTTGGTATTATTGCTGTTTCCGTGCCTGGAACGGAGATCGGAGAAACAGATGCTGACGGTTCACGTTTTATAGATAATCAGCGTATTGAGGGTACTATACCGAAATGCTTGATGCAGCATTGGCATTTGTAAGAAAAAATACCCGTACAAAAACCATTATCGATCAGGATACGGGAAAGCGTAGGGATCGTTCCGACTATCCCAATAACGCTGTTCGTGAGGCGATACTCAACGCATTAATGCATCGTGATTACAGTATTCATACGGAAGGTATGCCGATCTATTTAAAAATTTTCTCCGACAGATTTGAATTGTCAAATCCGGGAGGTCTTTATGGCAGACTGACACCGGATACGCTCGGACACATTCAGCCTGATACAAGAAATCCGGTCATTGCCAATGCTCTTGAAATTATGGATATATCTGAGAACCGTTATTCCGGAATTCCTACCATACGCAGAGAATTAGCGGAAGCCGGTATGCAACCCCCGGAATTTCTTGATCAGCATGGAGAGTTTACCGTAATTTTTCGTCTTACTGATAATTTGGATGGTATGAATGGTCTGAATGATTTTACCTCAAAAATCATACAGTTCTGCAAAACACCGAGAACACGGAAAGAACTTGCGGAATTTTTAGGTCTGTCATCTGCTACTTATGCGATAAAGACTTACATTCAGCCATTGATAGAAAAAGGCAATATTAAAATGCTGATACCCGACAGACCTGCCAGTCCAAAACAGAAATATTATTCTTAACATCACTGAAAGACATATTTGGAATATTCAATAAGGAATATGCAAATTTCATAAGAATATCACTTGAAATTTGTAACAATTTATGCTAAAATAATAGCATAATTACGAAAAAAGGTGTTGACAAGTATGTTTAATGGTGCTATAATTCGACAGACAGACAGACAGACAGACAGACAGACAGACAGACAGACAGGATAACTATATCCTTTTTAAAATTGATATTCCTTTAAGCATG
>ONIF01000356.1 GCA_900317795.1 uncultured Eubacteriales bacterium
TCAAAACTGAAAATACTGCTTTGCAGGAATTAAAAGACAAGACCGAAAAATTAAACAAGGCTCTTGACGAACAGAAAACCAAATCCCAAAATCTGAAAAGTTCTCTTTCCGAATTGGCAGGGGCTTATGATAAACTCAATCAAGGGCAGAAACTTGACCTTGATACCATTCTGAATTTGATAGATAAATATCCCGAATATGCAAGCCAGCTTTTGAGTGCCGCCGACAATGCCGATGCACAAAAACAGGCTGTTGAATTGCTTTTCAATGCCAAGAAGAATGAGTATATTCTCACTCAACAGAGTGCTATTGATAATATAAAGGCAAGCAATGATGAAACCACAGCGGTTATTGACGACATCAAAAAGCAGATTGAAGCTTATGAACAGCTTGCCAAAGCGAAAAATCCGACAGGCTTTTTCACAACTACTGACAGCGGATTTTCCTCACAAGTCGATAACGGTTTTAATGACCTTTTTAAGCCGACTTATGCCGTTGATGATGTTGAGGGAAAACTCCGTTCTGCAAAACAGACGCTTGAAGACCTGCAAAAGCAAGTCCGTGACGGCACTCTTGATATAAAAAACTATGAAGAAAAAATCAAGGCTGTTCAAAACATAACCATTGACACTTTAAAAATATCAAGTTCGGGCAAAAGTTCGGGCAATTCCTCATCAAACAGCGGTTCGGGAAAGAATGACGGAGATAAAAAGGACATTTTCACAAAAAGCGGATATGGCGTGACTGCCACAGGTGATACCTATGCAAAAGCCTATATGACATGGGTTGACAGGCTGAAATCTCTTGAAAAAATCACTGCAAAAGGTGAAATTTTTTGGCTTGAAAAGCTCAAGGAACGTACCGACAATACCGACGAAGAAATATATCAAATCGACTTGAAATTGTATCAGGCACGTCAAAAACTTGCTGATGACAGTGCAAAAAGCCTTGCCGAAATTGAAAAGAAACGTCAAGATGAATTGCAGGAAAAGTTAAATTTTGCCAAAGCCGCTTATGAACGACTTGTCAACGGCAGAATTGAATCTCTCCAAAAGGAAGCCCAAGCCGCCAAAGATGCCGCTGATGAAGAAGTTGCGGCTCTGGATAAAGTTTCGCAAAAGCGTAAACAGGCAAAGTCTGATGAAGAACGTCAAAAGAAAATTGACTTTATCAATGCACAGTTGAGATATAAGCAGCTTGACGAGTTTTCGAGAAATGAGCTGCAAAGGCAAAAACAGGATTTACTCAATGAACAGGCGGATATTGACTTTGAAAGGAATATTTCTGCAAAACAGCAGGCTATTTCTCAAAATGCCAGTCTTGCACAGAATAAAACTCAACAAGCGATTGACGGCTTGAACTCCGCAAAATCTCAATTTGCCAATCATATTGCATACTTGTCAGGCAATCAAAGCTATGACCAGAGAGTTGCAAACAATACTGTTAATCAAAATATCCAAATTGTGCAGAATAGTCTGAGTACAGACCAGCTTTACAGGAAATTTTTGAAAGAAACGGGGTTGATATAAAATGCGTGGCGACAAAAATGTTATTTATGAAAATTCTATTGGACAGCGGATTGTTTTTGACAACAGACAGCTTTTTGCCGAATATATCGACATGACAGGCACAAGCGGTATTCATGCAATGGAAAATCTCGCTTTTGCAGACGGTCAGACTTCAGTATATCATCAGCTTTCCGCAAAAACAATTCCATGTTCATTTGCACTTAAAAACATCAATCTTGATGATTATACAAAATTGTATCTTGAAAGCATTTTTAACCCGAAACTTTCGGGAACGCTTACGGTAATTACAAAGAATGATATGTATAAAATAGAGTGCCGACCTCAGAATGTGCCGACTTTCAAGCGTGATGAAGTGAAATTTGTATATCGCTTTGACGTGGATTTTGTGGCAGACTTCCCATACTGGCAGAAAGGGGCGGAAATTTCTCTCTCACTTTCGGCAGGCGAAACTTTTGTATATTCAAACAATCCAATTGACTTGCCTATGAAAATAATGTTTCCGGCAGGTCCTGCAACGCTTTTCAACGTCAACGGCAAGGGCTTTACTTTGAAAAAACATGATATTTCACTGATAATAAATACACAGAATTTCAAAGTTACCAATGCAAGCGGTCAGAACTGCAACCAATACATTGATGCAACAGCTCAGCTTGACGAGGTCTATTTTAAATACGGGCAAAATAAAATCATCTGTTCACCTTTTTCGGGTGTGCAGATTTTTTATTACAATATTTCGCTTGGAGAAATATAATAGAACCGCCTGCAAAGTTTTTTATGACCTTGCAGGCGGTTATTTTTTTGTGTGAGCATTTTTATTTTTATGCACACGAAAATTCACTTATGATTTATAAAATCTTGATATAATGCTATCTACACAAATTTTTCAATGGATAGCAGACCCGTGGCCATGGAATTAAGGAGGTGCAGAGTATATGTGGGTATATGAAAAAAAACTGCAATATCCCGTGAACATCAAGCAGACAAA
>ONIF01000213.1 GCA_900317795.1 uncultured Eubacteriales bacterium
GGCGGTACTTCTCCGTATCAATATCAAATGGTTTACAAGAAAGTATCTGATACGAAGTGGACTACCAAACAGAATTTCTCTGAAAATACAACCGTATCAATTAAGCCTGCCAATGCAACGGATTATGATGTATGCATAAAAGTCAAGGATACCACAGGAACTGTTGAAAAGAAATATTTTTCCGTTACGGTGAAGTAACGGGAAAATATTCTCCCCAACCTGTTTCAATCAAAATTATGAGGAGAAATTAACATGAAAATCACAGACATACTTAATACAAGAAATATGTCACTTTCCTTTGAGGTGTTCCCGCCGAAAAAAGAAACAAGTTTTGAAACGGTGAGGGCTGCAACGGAGGAAATTGCAGCTTACAGACCGTCATTTATGAGTGTGACATACGGTGCAGGGGGCGGTACAAGCAGATTTACTCTTGATATAGCTAAAAATATAAAGGAAAAATTCGGTGTACCCACCCTTGCACATCTTACTTGTGTGTCATCAAGTAAGGAAACCGTGCATGAGCAGATAAATGCCTTGCGAGAGGCAGGAATAAGCAATATAATGGCTCTGCGTGGCGACCTTACGCCCGAACTTGAAAAAACAGACCGTTCAAAATGGGACTATTGTTATGCGGTGCAGCTCATAAGGGAACTTAGGGAAAGCGGAGATGAATTTTGTATAGGTGCAGCCTGTTATCCCGAAGTACACCCCGAAAGCAAAAATCAAAAAGAAGATATTCTCCACTTAAAAGAAAAAGTTGATGCAGGAGCGGATTTTTTGACTACCCAGATGGTTTTTGACAATAATTTGTTTTTTAATTTCATGTATAAGCTCCGTGAAGCAGGAGTGACGGTGCCGGTTATACCGGGAATAATGCCTATCACGAATGCGGCACAGGTGGAACGTGCCATAAAGCTTTCTGGTTCATTCATGCCTCAGCGTTTCAAAAGCCTTGTTGACTATTTCGGACAGGATCCGTCATCAATGAAGCAGGCAGGAATTGCCTATGCTACGGCACAGATAATAGACCTTTATGCAAACGGTGTCACAAATGTTCATGTGTATTCCATGAATAAGCCCGATGTTGCAAAGGCTATCAAAGACAATCTTTCGGAAATTCTCGGAAAGGATTTCAACAGATAAAGCAAAAAGAACTGACAGTTTTTATGCTGTCAGTTCTTTTTTCATTGACGGTTTGACAAAAATAAAAAACGCATTAAAGCGGAAAAACCGGCAATAATGCGTTTCTCTAGAAACAGGGGCAGAAGGACTTGAACCCTCGGCACGTGGTTTTGGAGACCACTGCTCTACCAACTGAGCTATACCCCTTTAAACTGCCTGTTAATCATATCATAAAAAAACAGATTTGTCAATAGTTTTTTCGGGTTTTCTTTTTGATTTTTATGCAGAAACTTTTTTGGAAAATTGATTTGATTTTTTATTGAAAGATAGATTACAATGTGTTAAAATTAAGGCACAGGTAATTCAGAATATCGTTGAAAGGTGTGGAAATTATGAAGAAAAAAATATGCTTGTTTATGGCATTGTTAATGCTGTCGGCAGGTATGTCGGGTTGTTCAAGTGAGAGTGGAAATTCCGAATATATTTCTGAAAGTTCCGTCGAGTCGTTGCA
The DNA here is from genome assembly GCA_900317795.1 of uncultured Eubacteriales bacterium. Classification (GTDB taxonomy): domain Bacteria; phylum Bacillota; class Clostridia; order Oscillospirales; family Acutalibacteraceae; genus UBA1213. The sequence goes on from ONIF01000213.1 coordinate 1,634, forward strand.
GGAGGAAAGTATGCCGGGCGAGGAAAGTTCTGTTTTATCTGATGATAAATTCTCAGAGGTGAGTGCGGGAAAAGCGGAGATTTCGGAAATCTCCGAAATTTCCGAGATTGCCGAAGATAGTGTTACATCAGAGCCAAGCAAAAAAGAGAGTTCTGCCAAAAGTGAGGACTCAAAGACTTCAAGCACGGTTTCAAAGGCTGAAAGAGAACCCTCAAAGAGTGTATCTGAAATTTCGGTAAGTGAAACAACATCTGTTGCACCGTCGGAGAGTTCAAAAGAAAATTCAAAGGAAAGTTCAAAAGAAACTTCAAAAGCGACTTCAAGAGAAACATCAACGGAAGTTTCAAAAACAACTTCAAAAGCGGAATCGTCAAGTACTGTTTCAAAAGAGCCGTTAAAAGAACCCGAGCCGTCAAGAGAGCCGTCAAAAGTTCAGGAAGTTTCTATGACCGAGCCTGAAAAACCGACTGTAAATCAAAATGATAATGACATAGGCGGAATAGAGCTTTATAATGAGCTTTTCAATACGGCAAACAGGGTTACTGTCAATATATCGCTGGATAAGAGTGAGATAGATAAACTGCAGGCTGATTATCAAAAATATACTGCAAGAGATGATAATAAAAAGTCGGATATATACCGCATGGCAACGGTTACTTTCAAGGTAGGCTCAAAAAGCTATACGCTTGAGGAAGTGGGAATACGTTTGAAAGGAAATCAGTCAATGGAGCCGTTTTATGATAAAAGCGGAAAGCCGAATATGTGCAGTTTTAAATTGAGTTTTGATGAAGCGTTTGATGATAAAGACGATTATGGAACGAGTGCGAAAGTCTGGAAAGACGAGGAAGCAAGAAAGGCAAGAAAAAAGCGTAAATTTGCGACTTTGAATGAAATGGATATCAAATGGAATATCAGTTATGACAACTCGAATATAAGAGAGATTTATGCAACAAAATTGTTTGAGGCTGCCAACGTGCTTGTGCAGAAGATAAACCTTTCACAGATGATTGTAAACGGAAATAATTACGGGCTTGTCAAGATATATGAACCTATCGACAAGACGTTTCTTGAAAAGCGTCTGCCCGAGTCTGCAATAGGCGGAGATTTGTATAAATGTATGTGGTCGGAGTGCGACAGTAACGGAAACCGTACAGGCTGGTGGAAAGGTGCAACATATAAATTGAATAATTCCTATGGCATACAGGACAATCCCAATGGCAAAAAGTACAATTTCAACCTTAAAACAAACAAGAAAACTTCAAAGCATGAATCTTTGAAAAACTTCCTCAATGTCATCAACAAGTCAAATATAAGCAAGTCCGATCTTGAAAAAGTGCTTGATGTGGATTACTATGCGTCATTCATGGCGGCAGAGTATTTTGCAGGTGACCCCGACGATATTCGCAACAACTACAATAATCACTATATATATTTCCGCAAGGACAACGGCAAGGCGATATTTATTGTGTATGACAATGACCGTACTCTTGGCATTACATACGGTCTTAATAAGAATTGTGCGGAACGCAATCCTTATTCAAGCTATGCCGCAACGCAAGGTGAACAGGAAAACCCCCTCATTAAAAATACTATCTCACACAATCCGCTGTCAAGCCTTGCATACATAAGGGATAAGTATGCGGAAAAGCTCAGCGTTCTTTCAAAAACGCCAATGCTGACAAGTGACGCTGATTTCAATAAGATGTACAATACAGCAAAGAATAATTACGAAAGCATTATAACCCCTTATACAAGGTTTGCCAATCAGGAGCAAAACTTCAAATTCAGCCTTGACGGCAATAAAAACGGTGGTGACAAGTCGAATATGTCTTTTGAACAGTTCCGCTCTGCCATCATGGCAACTTATGCAAAATCAACACCCTAATTCAATTAGCAATTAGCAGTTAGCAATTAGCAATTATTTCACGCATCAAAAAAAGTCTGTTTCATTAAGAATGAAGCAGACTTTTTTATTTTGCATAAAAATTTAAAAATATGTTGCGAAATTATTGATAAAGATATATAATAAAAACAAATATTAAAATAAAGGTGGTCGGAAAAATGCTCAGAGATTTTGAATCGAAAAAACGTGGGGACAACAATGCTCTTAATGAGGAGATAAAGCAGTTTCAGGCGAAACTTCTTTCACAGCAGCAGCTTTTGATGAAAGAGAAAATACCCGTGATAGTAATGATAGAGGGCTGGGCTGCGGCAGGAAAAGGAACTCTTATAAAAGAATTGATAAGCGAACTTGACCCGAGATTTTATCATGTGGTATCACCGAAAGTTCTGCCCGAGTCGGAAGAAAGATACCCGTTTTTAAAGCAGTATGCAGAAGCTATTCCCGTAAACGGAAAAGTGACGTTTTTTGATTCGGGCTGGATGGAGAACGTTGTAAGAAAGTATCTCGGGCACGAAATAACAAAAGATGAATACAGAAACAGACTTCGTGAAGTGAATGAGTTTGAGCGTCAGCTGCGTGA
>ONIF01000158.1 GCA_900317795.1 uncultured Eubacteriales bacterium
GTCAGAGCTAAAAAGGGCGAGCATAAAAAGGAATTTGAAAGTGCCGCAAAAAGCGGTTTTGTGCGTGTCCGTGCAGACGGGATTATTTATGATTTATCAGAGGAAATCAAGCTTGAAAAGAATAAAAAGCATACTATTGAAATCGTCATAGACAGGCTTGTCATCAAGCCCGAAATCCGTTCAAGGCTTGCCGACTCCGTTGAAACCGCTGCAAAATTGTCGGGCGGTCTTATTATAGCTGCCGTGCAGGGCGGTGAAGATATTCTCTTTTCTCAAAATTATGCTTGTCCCGACCATGACATCAGCATTGATGAATTAAGTCCGAGAATGTTCTCTTTCAACAATCCTTACGGGGCTTGCAAGAAGTGTACAGGCTTGGGGGTTTTCATGCAGATTGATATTAACAGGATTATCCCCGATGATACAAAATCCGTGCGTGAGGGGGGGATTAAAGGCAGCGGCTGGGCTATGGAGGGAAGTACCATTGCAACCATGTATTTTGAGGCACTTGCCGAAAAATACAAATTCTCGCTTGACACCCCCGTCAAAGACCTCCCCGAAGATATACTTGATATTCTGCTTTACGGCACAAAAGGCGAAAAAATCACTGTTCACCGTAAAAATGAATACGGCTCGGGTACTTACACTACGGAATTTGAGGGAATTATAAACAATCTTGAAAGGCGTTTCCGTGAAACGCAAAGTAATTGGGTGAAATCCGAAATTGAAAGCTATATGTCAGCCGTGCCGTGCGATGCCTGCAACGGCAGGCGACTTTCTCCCGAAAGCCTTGCCGTGACTGTCGGGGATATGAATATAAGCCAATTCTGCGATATGTCCATATCTCAGGCGATTGAATTTACAAAAAATGCCACTCTCTCCGAGCGTGACAAATTCATTGCAAGCTCGATTACAAAAGAAATTGAAAGCCGTCTGCATTTTCTGGATAGTGTCGGACTGTCCTATTTAACGCTGTCAAGGTCGGCAGGCACTCTCTCGGGCGGTGAAAGTCAGAGAATACGTCTTGCCACTCAAATCGGCTCTGCATTGTCGGGAGTGCTGTATATACTTGACGAGCCAAGCATTGGCTTACATCAGCGTGACAATGACAGGCTTATTGCTACTCTCAAAAATCTGCGTGATTTGGGCAATACCGTTATTGTAGTCGAACATGATGAAGATACCATGTATGCAGCTGACTATATCGTTGATATAGGTCCCGGTGCAGGCGTAAATGGCGGTGAGCTGGTATGTGCAGGCTCTATTGACGATATAAAAGCTTGTGACCGCTCTTTGACAGGCTTATATTTAAGCCGAAAACTCTCCATTCCCGTGCCGAAAAAAAGACGTGACGGCAACGGCAGATTTCTGAAAATTTTCGGTGCTTATCAGAATAATCTCAAAAATATAGATGTTGCATTTCCTCTGGGAAAATTTATATGCGTAACAGGCGTGTCGGGTTCGGGAAAGTCCTCCCTTGTCAATGAAATTCTCCATAAACAGCTGGCAAGCGACTTGAACGGTGCAAGACCTCTGCCCGTGAAGTGCAAAAAAATAACGGGTGTTGAAAATCTTGATAAAGTTATTGACATCAATCAATCCCCTATCGGCAGAACGCCCCGTTCCAATCCTGCCACTTATACGGGCGTTTTTACGGATATAAGAGAGCTTTTCGCTCAGACAACCGACGCTAAAATACATGGTTTCGGTGCGGGAAGATTTTCCTTTAACGTCAAGGGCGGAAGATGTGAAGCGTGCCAGGGTGACGGCATTGTCAAGATAGAAATGCACTTTCTTTCAGATGTTTATGTACCGTGTGAAGTGTGCGGAGGAAAGAGATATAACCGTGAAACGCTTGCCGTGAAGTACAGGGGCAAATCCATTTATGACGTACTGGAAATGACAGTTGATGAAGCCTGCGACTTTTTCGCCAACCATCAGAAAATATCGGCAAAACTCAATACACTTAAAAATGTCGGTCTTGGCTATGTGAAATTAGGGCAGTCTGCAACCACTCTTTCGGGCGGTGAGGCTCAGCGTGTCAAGCTTGCAACCGAGCTTGCAAAGCGTTCCACAGGCAGGACTATGTATATTCTTGACGAGCCTACAACGGGCTTGCATATAGCTGACGTACACAGGCTTATCAACGTTTTGCAGAAATTCGCTGATGACGGCAACACCGTTGTTGTAATAGAGCATAATCTTGACTTGATAAAAACTGCCGATTATATCATAGATTTAGGTTTAGAGGGCGGTGACGGAGGAGGAACTGTTATCGCCACAGGCACTCCCGAACAAATTGCACAATCCGACATATCCTATACAGGAAAATACCTCAAAAAACAATTAGCAATTAGCAATTAGCAATGTGCAATTATTAAAGTCGGCTTGACATTTTGTGCAGTCGTTTGCACAATTTATATTTCCGTTAAAGAAAAATGTATAGTTGTGTATAGTTGTATATACCTTTCATGTAAAAAAATCAAAAGTCAAAAAATATATAAAAAGTATGCAGCAACTATACAGACTATACATTATGCGAATAAAGAATTATAAAATGTATTGTCAACCGTGCATTTTTCACTTATACTTTTGTGACTGCTCGACAGCCAATTTATCACATCTTTCATTGTAGGGGTGTCCGTTGTGTCCACGTACCCACACAATATTAACTTTATGCACGGCAAGGAGTTTTAACATCTCCTCCCACAAATCCGCATTTTTTGCCTGCGTCTTATCACTTTTTATCCAGTTATTCTTCTGCCAGCTTTTCGCCCAGCCCTTTGTAATCGCATTACAAACATACTGTGAATCGCTTGTCAGAACAACTTCACACGGCTCTTTCAAGGCTTTCAACCCCTCTATGACTGCCATCATCTCCATGCGGTTATTAGTCGTATTCGCCTCACCGCCCGACAACTCCTTTTCGTGACCGTTATAAACCAATATCGTTCCCCAACCGCCTGCACCCGGATTTCCGCTGCACGCTCCGTCTGTATAAATCTCTACCTTTTTCATTTATCAATTCACCTCTTTCTCAATGTGCAATTTGCAATTAGCAATGTGCAATGATTGCTCACCGCTGCTGCATTCCCTTTTATAAGATTTTTTAATTTGAATTGGGGAAATAATCAGCTGTAATAGTAATTGCACACTGCACATTGCACATTGCTAATTGTATTATACACATTTTTTTCTTTTCGGCAATATCTTTTTCAAACAATACTCTTGCAATATTATAAAAAATATGTTAGAATAGGTGAGTAAATTTTTAGGGGTGATTTTAAAATGAAAAATACTGAGAAAACTATGGACAAAATTGTTGCACTCTGTAAAGGTCGTGGCTTTGTATATCCCGGCTCGGAAATATACGGCGGCTTGGCTAATACTTGGGATTACGGTCCTTTGGGTGCGGCTCTTAAAAACAATATCAAGGCTGCATGGCTTAAAAAGTTCGTGCAGGAAAATAAATACAATGTCGGACTTGACTCCGCTATCCTCATGAACCCGCAAACTTGGGTTGCTTCGGGACATTTGGGCGGATTTTCCGACCCTCTCATGGACTGCCGTGAGTGCAAAACCCGTCACCGTGCAGACAATCTCATCGAGGACTTTGACGGCACAAATGTTGCAGGCTGGTCTAATGAACAGATGACAGACTATATCAAAGAAAAGGCTATCCCCTGCCCGAACTGCGGAAAGCATAATTTTACCGATATTCGTCAATTCAATCTCATGTTTAAGACTTTTCAAGGTGTCACGGAGGACAGCAAAAATGAATTGTATCTCCGCCCCGAAACGGCTCAGGGTATTTTTGTAAACTTTGCCAATATCCAGAGAACAAGCCGTAAAAAAGTGCCTTTCGGTGTTGCTCAGATTGGCAAGTCTTTCAGAAACGAAATTACTCCCGGTAATTTCATATTCCGTGTGCGTGAGTTTGAACAAATGGAGTTGGAATTCTTCTGCAAGCCCGGCACGGATTTGGAATGGTTCGACTATTGGAGAAGCTTCTGCCGTAACTGGCTTTATTCTCTCAACATCAAGCCTGCCAATCTCCGTCTGCGTGACCACTCCGCTGAGGAACTCTGCTTCTACTCAAAGGCTACTACTGACTTTGAATATCTGTTCCCGTTCGGCTGGGGCGAACTCTGGGGCGTTGCCGACCGTACCGACTACGACCTGACCCAGCACCAGACCTTCTCCGGTCAGGACATGGACTACTTCGACCCGACGACCAACGAGAAGTACATTCCGTACGTCATCGAGCCGTCCCTCGGTGCCGACCGCGTGGTCCTCGCGTTCCTGTGCGAAGCTTACGACGAAGAGACCACGACCGACGCGAAGGGCAAGGAAGACACCCGTGTCGTCATGCGCTTCCACCCGGCACTGGCACCCTTCAAGGCTGCCGTCCTGCCGCTGTCCAAGAAGCTTGACGAGCAGGCCTCCGAAGTTTACGAGGCGCTGTCCAAGTACTTCATGGTGGACTACGATGTCACCGGTTCCATCGGGAAACGGTACCGCCGCGAAGATGAGATCGGTACTCCGTTCTGCATCACTTACGACTTCGAGTCCGTCGACGACGGCTGCGTCACGGTCCGCGACCGCGACACGATGGAGCAGGTCCGTATGCCCATCGCCGACCTCAAGGCTTACCTCGAGGAACGCCTGGCGTTCTGAGTGCGGCCTTCGTTCTGAAACGAAATCAACAAGTCCGTTCCCCTCGGGGAGCGGACTTTTGTACTTCTATAGGAGTACAAACCTTTGACAAACTACTTCTTTAGAAGTATATTTGGAGGGAAAGGAGGTGTATCGCCATGATCATCGAGTTATACCACGGCTCTGACCACATCATCGAACAACCGGAGCTCGGAAAAGGTCGGTTGAAGAACGACTACGGCAAAGGGTTCTACTGCACGGAGGAGCGGGACCTGGCCAGAGAATGGGGTGTCAGCAGGAGCCGGGACGGCATCGTGAACCAGTACCAGTTAGAGACGAACGGGCTGACGCTGCTCGACCTCGGCGGAAATGAGTTCTGCGTTCTTCACTGGCTGACCGTTTTGCTGGAGAACCGCGAATTCGACCTCACGACCCCGCTCGCGGTCGAAGCGAAAGAGTACCTGCTGGAACACTT